>CAYVEU010000126.1:0-6807 GCA_964450015.1 uncultured Christensenella sp.
ACAAAATCGATACGCTTTTGGAAAAATTCGGAGGATAAGGGAAGATGTGTGCTAAGAAACAAGCGGTAAAGGAAGAAGCTTTCGAGGAAAAAATTATAGAAAAACCGTTGTCGCATGCGATACCGGAATTTATGATGCCGTATGCGGAATACGTCATTTTGGACCGCGCGTTGCCGCGCGTCGAAGACGGACTTAAACCCGTTCAACGCCGTATCCTCTATACGATGAACGAACTCAACATGAAGCCCGACGGTCCGTACAAAAAGTCGGCGCGCGTAGTAGGCGACTGCCTCGGCAAATACCATCCCCACGGCGATTCCAGCGTATACGGCGCAATGGTATATATGGCGCAGGACTTTAATATGCGCAACACTCTCGTCAAAGGTCACGGCAACTTCGGTTCAATCGACGGCGATGGCGCTGCGGCAATGCGTTATACCGAGGTAAAACTGGATAAGCTCGCGTGCGAACTTTTACGCGATTTGGATAAAGATACGGTAAAATGGGTTAAGAACTTCGACGACAGTTTACTTGAACCGGACGTGCTTCCCGGTCGATTCCCGAATTTACTGGTAAACGGCGCGACGGGTATAGCGATAGGACTTGCGACCAACATTCCGCCGCACAACATGACGGAAGTTATCGACGGCGTAATCGCATATATCGACAATCCCAAAATTACCGTGAAAGATATGCTAAAAATCATCAAGGGACCGGACTTCCCGACTGGTGGGTTCGTTATCCCCGGCGACAGCTTCGAAGATATATACACGACAGGCAGGGGCAAGGTGATTATGCGCGCAAAAGCCGAAATAGAGAATACCGGCAACGGCAAACAGGCGATAGTTATTACCGAGATACCGTACAACGTCAATAAGAGCACTCTCCAACAGAGAATACTCGAATTGCGAGATATGGCGGTAATGGCGAAAAAGGACGAAAAAAGTAAGGACAGTATCTTGCTTAGCGGCATACAGGAAATAACCGACGAATCCGATAGAAACGGTATAAGGGTGGTTATTAGACTGAAAAAAGGCGAGGACGCCGTCAAAGTTTTGGATTATTTATATAAAAAGACTCAGTTGGAATGTAATTTCAACGTAAATATGGTTGCGATTGCCGACGGCAGACCGCAACAACTCGGACTTTTGGACGTCATTCGTTATTACGTCAAACACCAACGCGACGTAATTTTAAAGCGTAGTCAATTCGATTTGAACAACGCCAAACGCCGCGAGCATATATTGGACGGTTACGCTATAATTTTGCCTGACATCGACACGGTTGTGGAACTTATCAAAACCAGTAATTCGCGTGGCGAGGCAAAGGAAAAATTACGCGCAAGGTTTGATTTGAGCGAGAAGCAAGCGGACGCTATATTGGATTTGAAACTCGTAAACTTGACGAAAATGGAAGTCGGCAAGATAGAAAAGGAATTGCGCGAACTCAAAATAACCATTGCACGACTGGAAAAAATCGTCGGCTCAAAGACCGAACAACTCAGGGTCGTAAGAGAAGAACTGGGCAAAATAAGAGACGAATATAAGACAAGACGTCTGAGTATCGTAGTAAACAACGTAGAGGATATAGCGCACAAACCGTATTCCGTAG
The DNA here is from genome assembly GCA_964450015.1 of uncultured Christensenella sp. Classification (GTDB taxonomy): domain Bacteria; phylum Bacillota; class Clostridia; order Christensenellales; family DTU072; genus CAG-1782. The sequence goes on from CAYVEU010000126.1 coordinate 1,612, forward strand.
ACGCTGAGGGCGGGAAGCGCGGCTACGTAACTCTCGACGCGGACGGGGATATAAAGTTTATAAATCCGAGACAGTACACCATAGCGGATCGCGAGCACCCGACTAAAATTTTCGAAACGTCGCGTTCATTAATCTATTGTGACAAGAATGACCAAATAGTAGTTTTCAGTAGCTTAGGCAACTGTTATCGCCTAAAAACGGGCGAGATGAGAGAATCGACTTGGCAGGATAAAGGCGAGAAACTTACCGCGATATATCCGGATGCAGTCAAGGGAGAAAAGGCGGTTGCGTTATTAAAACTCAACGAGGCTGCGGAAGGAAAGGAAATCATAATTTATACCGAGCAAGGTATGGTTAAACGCTCGCCGTCATTAGACTACGCCGTAAATAAAGATTCCTATCAGGCTATCATTTTGAAAGACGGCGACAAAGTTATAAATGCGGAATACAAGTCGGACAATGCAAATATCGTTTCCGTGGCTACCGACGGACAGTGCCTGATTACTCCGATTGACGAATACCCGGTTCAAGGCAGAAAGGCAGGCGGAGTTATAGGAATGTCGTTAAACGACGGTGCCGTCGTAAAATGGGCGGGACAGGCTGCGACCGAAGACGGCGACGTTTTGGGCGAAATACTTTTAATTTCCGACGGGTTTGCTAAGCGTGTGCTCGCATGTACGGTAGAACTTTCCAAACGTGCAAGAAAAGGCGTAAAGGTAATAGACGTTACGGGTCGTAAACTCATGTATGCGGGGGTTGTTACGGTAGAATGCGGAATGGCGCTCATCGATACCAACGGTTCGGTCTCAGTCGTCAGTTCCGAAGATATTTTGATCGACCGCAATAGAGTAGGCAAAGGCAAACCGTTGCCGCTAAGCGTAGGCTGCTCGCACGTCGTACGCCAAATGAGCGACTGTTAAGCCCGAGGAAAGAAAAATTCGGCAAAAAGACCGGATAACGCCGACGGCAAAATTTCTTATTGACATAGGATAATATAAGTAATATAATAAAATAAATACTAGTATATAGGAGCTTTTATGAAAAAGACATTAGCAATAGTTCTCGTTGTAGCATTGGCATTGGCGGCGGTGTTTACGTTGACTGCCTGCAAAAACGGCGATGAAGGAACGCTCTCGTATGAGATTACGGAATCGAAAGTTAATATCGGTGACACTCACGGTACGCCTAAGATAACGGCAACTTTGCCCGACGGCGCGACTAAGACCGTCACCAACAATCTCGTCTACAACAAAGAAGACGTTGAGAAGTTGGCGTTGGATAACGACAACAAATACACCAAAGCAGGCGAGTACACGGTTAGAGTTTATATTTTAGAGGAAAAGGACGAATTTTACCTCGGAGAATGGAAGATAACCGTTAAGATTACGAAATAAGGAGCGGATATGTTACTTTCAAAACTTGTGGGTGAACGAACGAAATCCAATCCGTCCGACGCTACAATTGTAAGCCACGCTCTTTTGGTAAGAGCGGGCTTTATCAAGCTTGTCAGCAACGGTATATGGTCGTTGGCGATGCCCGCAAAGCGCATAGCGCGTAAAATCGAAAATATTATTCGTGAAGAGATGGACGCAGTGGAAGGGCAAGAGGTGTCTTTCCCTGTTGTCATGCCCAAGGATCTTTGGGCAGAATCCGGTAGATATTTTTCCATAGGCGACGAAATGGTTCGTTTCAAGGACAGGTGTGGGCGCGAAATGGTTCTTGGGATGACGCACGAGGAAGCCGCTGTGCAGTTTGCTCGTGACGCAGTCAATAGCTATCAACAGCTTCCTTTTATGATTTATCAGTTCCAAACCAAGTTTAGGGACGAAGCGCGTAGCCGCGGCGGGCTCATAAGAGTAAGAGAATTTACGATGAAAGACGCCTATTCTTTCCATATGAGCAACGAGGATTTGGAAAAGTATTACTATCGCGTTTATGATGCATATACGAGGATATTCGAACGTATCGGAATGAAGCGCGTAGTAGCGGTCAAGTCCGACATCGGCATGATGGGTGGCAGTATTGCGCACGAATATATGTTGCTTACAGATTGCGGCGAGGATACGATAGTCATATGCCCCGATTGCGGCTACAAGGCGAATATGGAAGTTGCCGTTTGCGCGAGAGAAAACGTTCGCGACATCGAAAGCAAAGCTTTGGGCGAAGTCTATACCGCTGACAAGGGCGAAATTGCCGAAATTTGCGAACTTTTGAAAGTTCCCGCTTCGAAGACGGCAAAAGCGGTTTGCTACTTTATCAAAGGCAGTGAAAAATGTGTTATTTGCTTCATAAGAGGTGATTTAGAGATAAACGAGAGCAAGCTCAAAAAAGTTGTTGGCGCTGAGATAGTCCCTGCCAATATAAAGGACGTACCCGGACTTCACGCGGGCAATATCGGACCCGTAAATTTGTCCGTTAAGGACGCTACGATTGTTTTCGACGCGTCGTTGGAACATACCAATAATATGGTTTGCGGTGCGAATAAGCCTGAGTATCATATGACAGGTTTGGATTTCGATAGGGATTTTAACGGATTAAAATTCATTGATATAGCCAAAGTCGCGCAGGGCGAGACTTGTCCCGTATGCGGAAAGCCGCTTTCTTTGGAAAACGGTATCGAAGTCGGAAATATTTTCCAGCTTGGCACGAAATACACCAAGGCTATGGATATGACAATTCTCGACAAAGACGGCAAGGCTGTCAATCCTATAATGGGTTGTTATGGAATAGGTATCGGGCGCGCGATAGCTTCCGTTGCGGAAGAAAGCCATGATGACAAAGGACTGATTTGGCCTATGGCGATTGCTCCGTGGCATGTATATCTATGCGGATTGAGAATCGACGACGCTTACGTTTGCGAAGTTGCCAATAGGTTGTACGAGGAATTAACGGATGCGGGGATTGAAGTTTTGTTTGACGACAGAGAATGTTCCGCCGGTGTTAAATTTTCCGATTGTGACCTAATGGGGTTGCCGATAAGGGTAGTTGTGAGTCCCAGATCGCTTGCCGACGGCAAAGCGGAAATTCAAACGAGAGACAAGAGTTTGCAAGAAACGTGCGAACTTACCGACTTAAAGGAGCGTCTTAAAGAAATAATAAGTATAAGCAAATAAATAAACAAGCATCAATTTGATAATACTAACCCCTATAAAGGGGAAGGGGGCTATCATGAAGAAGAAATTATGGGTTTTTACGTTTTTGATTTTGATAATGGCTGCTTTGCTATGCGCTTGCGGCGGTAGCAATACGCCTACAACAGGCGGCAAGACGGATGAAAATCCTGTTGAGTGGGTAACTTTGGCTACGCCGTCGACATCCGATATATACGCTAAATTTTTGGGCGGCGCAACTACGGTTATTTCTAACTTTTCACGTTCGTCTTTAAAGTCAAATCCGCGCATATCGGCGGAAGGAAAACTTGAAGTATCGATCAACGGCAACGACTTTTGGTTGACGGTAAAATTAAATTATAACAATAACGACAAGTCGGCTGCAATGCTCGCGTTGGAGCTTTCTACCGTAGAAGATAGCTATGACGACAACATAATTGCGCTATATCTTTACAGTGAAAGAGTATACATTCGCATAGGCGAGAGCAAGTTTTCCGTCAACTGTAAGCCCGAGGCTTGGGAAAATTATTTTCCGTTTGAGTACGTTAAATCCGACATGAAGCAAACCGCCGCAGCAATGGCGAGCGTTCTGGTCAACGTACAGGACAAAGAGCCGATAGCGAAACAGCGTAAAATGGGGTCCAACACGGAAACGAATTATACCGTATTTATCGACTTGCCGGCAACGGTAGGGAAATTGGTCGGGGCTGCGCAAAGCGGATCTGAATTACTTCCGTTTGACGTAGAGCGTTACGACTCGCTCATAGCGTCGCTCTTGGGCGTAAGCTTCGATGAAATAAGAGACGGAAAATTTCCGAAATCCGAGCTCGTTTTGGATTTTAAACTTTACGATATGAAATTGTCCGAAGTTACTTTGGATTTGGCAATTGACGAAATTGACAACAGTGAAACACTTTTCGACAATGACAACCTTGATTTAAAAATTAATTTGCAATCGTTTTACACTTATAAAACGCAAAACGTTGCCATTCCGTTCGTTAATAACGATTTTGCCGGCGAGAGAGCTAAGTACGTATATTATATGGATAATGCTTTCAAAATAACTCTCGACGCGTTGAAAGAAGTGGAAGCAGGCAAGACTAAGCCGTACACAGTTGATATTACGGCGAAAGTATTCCAAGAGGATAGATTGGATAATTACGCGTTTTTAGAATACAAGGACGCGACCACCAAAAAAGTTGACAGAGCACTTTATATTTACCAAAATAAAGCGTATTTCTGCGATACTGTTGACAGCGAATTGAAATGTACTCTATCTATGCCGATTGATTTGACCGAACTCGCCAACAGAACGGTAGATAACGATTTTAACGGTGAAAGCAAGTTGAACGTGATGGACGCCGTGAATTATGCCGTATCACAATTGCGTATCGATACTACGAACATAAAATTCGCGTACGACGAGTATTTTTACGAAAAACTTTGGTACAATATGAAGGATATGCTGAATTTCGTTGACGATAAATTCGAGGAGAGCATATTCGAGATTGACGAAATTAAGAATTTCGTAGATTTTGTGATGACAAAACCGTCGGTAATAGCGTTTAGGTACGATACGCCGTTTTTATCGGTAGTTCCCGACAATGACGCCGACTTGAAAAGGACGATTGCCTTTATAAAGCAATCCGATCCCGCAATAAAGTTGCAGGAAAAAGCGGTAGAGAGCGAAGAGGAAGACAATAACGAAAATAATAATAATGACGAGGAGCAATAAATAAGTCAATTAAAATATTTTGTACTAAAAAAGAAAGGCAGGTGCCTTTCTTTTTTAAGCTTTATGAAATTAATTTTTGCTATGCTGTTTATAGCATATTTTCCATAGTATAAATTCCCGCTTGCTGTTTAACGATAAATTTAGCTGCGTTTATACTTCCGTTAGCGAATACGGCTTTGCTTTCAGCTTCATGCTTTAAGGTTATAACTTCGCTGTCTAGCATAAATAAAACTTCATGCTTACCGACAACTGTGCCGCCGCGAACGGCATGTATGCCTATTTCGTTTTCCGTGCGTTTGCCTGTATGACCTTCGCGACCGAAGACGTATTCTTTTTCGGGCATAACGCTCT
>CAYVEU010000127.1:0-6804 GCA_964450015.1 uncultured Christensenella sp.
CATTGGGTTTCACATCGAAACAGCTGATTTTGCAAACGGCGTTATCGTTTATGCCTACTATTATTTTTTCAACGGTTGTAGGTATAATTGTGAGCGCGTGCGCGATAAATCCTCTTATGTCGCTCTTTTTGAGCGCACTTGGAATAGTAAAATGTACCTTTTCCGTGCCGATTGGTTTTATAACGGTTGCAGGCGTATGTATAGTTGCGTTCTCGTTTTTAATGACGTGCGTTTTATCAATGCGAGTTAAAAAGGTTGCGCCGTGTACTTTACTTGTCAATGAATAAATTGTATCATTAAATAAAACAATTTATCGTTGTCGGAGTGAATTATGAAAAAGCTGGGTTTGGTCGGAGGAATGGGCCCCGAGTCGACTCTAATGTACTATCACGATATAGTATACGGCGTGCAATACGCGCTGGGAAGACAGGAATTTCCTATTATCAGCGTTGAAAGCGTCGACGTATTTACGGTTTTACGGTTGTGCGGGGAGAAAAAGTTTGCCGAACTTGAAGAATATCTCGTCGCTGCTATCGACAATTTGGTAAAGAGCGGAGCGGAAGCAGTTGCATTGACGGCAAATACCGCTCATATCGTTTACGATGAAGTCCAAGCGCGAGTAGACGTGCCTATCGTAAGCATTATAGAAGCGACAGCAAGAGAAGCGAAGAATAGAGGCTATAAAAAAGTTGGGCTTTTAGGAACTAAATTTACTATGGAAGGTAATTTCTTTCAAAAAGTTTTTCTCAGCAAGGGTATAGAAATAGTTACGCCTACACAAAACGACATGTTTTACGTCAATGACAAAATTGCCTCGGAACTGGAAATGGGCGTAGTAAAGCAAGAAACATTATGTGCTTTTCAAAGTATCATAACGAAAATGGCGCGTGAAAACGTAATAGAGGCGGTTATCTTGGGTTGTACGGAATTGCCGATATTACTTAACGATGAGGTAAGTCCGGTGCCGTGTCTCGATACCGTGCGTATTCACGTTGACGAACTCGTTAAAGTTATTATTTCTTAAATTGTAAATATTTGTTATAGAGTAAAATCGTTTGTCTTATTATCGGAAATGTGGTAAAATTTTCACATAATAATTTATTTAAAGAGGTTGCTATGTATTCGACAAATGATTATTTAAATTATGATAAAGAGGTATTTGAGGCAATTGGTCTGGAACTAAACAGGCAACAAAGCAATATCGAGCTTATTGCGAGCGAAAATTTCGTGTCTCCAGCGGTTATGGCGGCAGTAGGGAGCGTACTAACAAACAAGTACGCAGAAGGGTATCCGACAAAACGTTATTACGGCGGTTGCCAATGCGTCGATATCGTAGAGAATCTCGCAAAAGAGCGCATATGCAAAATGTTTGGATGCGAACATGCCAACGTTCAACCCCACAGCGGCGCAAACGCGAACTGGGCGGTACAGCTTGCAGTTTTGGAACCGGGCGATACCATAATGGGTATGAATCTTAATCACGGCGGCCATCTTACCCACGGACACCCGATAAACGTAAGCGGAAGATATTTTAAAGTAGTACCTTACGGAGTAGATCCCGAAACGGAAACGATAAACTATGACGAGGTTATGCGTATAGCTATGGAGAATAAGCCCAAGCTTATTATATGCGGCGCAAGCGCTTATCCCCGTAAAATTGATTTTAAGAAGTTCAGGGAAATCGCCGACGCTTGCGGCGCTTATCTAATGGCGGACATCGCCCATATAGCCGGATTGGTAGTGGCAGGCTTGCACGAAAGTCCCGTTCCTTACGCCGACTTTGTCACAACGACCACGCACAAAACTTTACGCGGACCGAGAGGAGGCGTAATTATGTGCCGTGAAGAGCATGCTAAGCTTATAGACCGTTCCGTATTCCCCGGAATACAGGGCGGACCTTTGATGCACGTTATCGCAGGCAAGGCGGTTGCTTTCGGCGAAGCTTTGAAGCCGGAATTTACCGAGTATCAAAAGCAAATAGTAAAGAACGCCGCGGCAATGGCGGATAGGTTTAATGCTAACGGCGTACGCCTTGTTTCAGGCGGTACGGATAATCATCTTATGCTTCTCGACCTTACGGGTACGGGCGTTACCGGAAAAGAACTTGAAAAATTACTTGACGAAGTAAACATCACGGCTAACAAGAATACCGTTCCGAAAGAAACGTTGAGTCCGTTTATAACGAGCGGCTTGCGCGTCGGGACTCCCGCCGCGACGAGCAGAGGGCTTAAAGAGGACGATTTTACAAAAGTCGCCGACCTTATAACTCGCGTAATAAGGGAGAAGGAAGCGTGCTTTGAAGAAGTTAAAGCTGCGGTTGCGGAAATACTTAAAAAATATCCGCTTTATAATTAATTTTGGAATGAAAAAAAGGAGCCGATATCCGGTTCCTTTTTTGTTGCTACGGATACAGCTAAATTGCTTCTTGAAAAATGGTTATTGACAAAAGTCAAAGTTTAATTTAGCATTAATATAATAAATAATAAGGGGTTTTTCATGGAAGAATTTAAGGATTTAAGGATAGTAGATAATTTTTATCAAACCTCTGCGTTTTTTCCGATGCCGACGGTTTTAGCCGGTACTGTGTCAGAAAACGGTCAGACCAATTTAGGGGCGTATTCCCTTTGCTTTCCGTATTACATTGCGGGCAAAGATTATTACGCGATGATTTTGGAGTGTCGTAACAGTTCGAACACGGCGCAAAATTTGTTGCGAACCAAGAAGGTATCTTTAAACTTCATTCCCGACGATAAGAAATATTTTAAGGAAGCGGTTCGGTTGGGGTTCCCGGGGGACACGACGGAAGAAAAGATGAAAGATTGCATTTTTACTTTACGCGACAGTTCGCTTGGCGAGTATAGACCCAAAATCGTGACGGAAGCGTTTCAGGTTTTCGAGTGTACTTGGGACGATAGTTTAGAGGACGCGTATTTGGATAAAGCGGGTTGCCTTGAAGGATACGAGCCGCCTTATAGGAATTTTAACGGCATAACAAGCAAGTTCGGCGCACACTTTATTTTAAAGATAGATAAGATTTGGATGAAGCCTAAATATTACGACTCGATAATAAGCGGCGTTAAGAAAAATAATTTTCCGCCTGTGCCGGTAGACTACGGATATCGCGACAGTACTAACTTTTGGTACTCAAAGTTCGTTAAGCCGATACCCGAAAAGATACAAGCAAAGGAAGGGGACGTTAAGTCGGTTATCTATGCGGCGTCGCGTATCGACCCCGACGTTAAGTTTACCGACGAGGCTTGCGCGAAGCTTACTAAGATACCGAGGATATTCCTAAAAGCGGCGTTGACTCAAATGGTAGAGATTGCCAAAGAAGAGAACATTGCTGTTATCGACGAACGGGCGTTGGAGATTATTAACGATAAAAGAAGGAAAGAAAAAAAGAAATAATAAAAAAGGAGAGGGATATATGGATCTTAAAAAATTAAGAGACAACAGCGAAGCGCGAGCGGAGTATATGATGGAAGAAATAACCAACGTCATACAAACTTGCGGAAAAAGACTGCCGGGTAGCGAGGGCGAAAAAGCGGCGGTCGAGCGAATGGCGGATACGCTCAAAGAGTATTGCGACGAGGTGAAAATAGAGTCGTTTGACGTTCACCCGAAGGCATTTTTCAACTGGATATACATAATGGTCACTTTGGTGCTTGTCGGCTTCGTGTGCTATTTTTTCATACCGCTTCTGGCATTAATACTTTTGGTGCTTGCGGTCGCGCTGATGGTAACGCAATTCGTTTTGTATTTTGAGGTTGTCGACTTTCTTTTTCCGAAGAAAAAGTCGCATAACCTAATAGCCATTAAGCATCCCAAGGGCGAGGTTAAGAGAAGAATTTTATTTAACGGTCACCCCGACGTTGCGCATGAATGGACTACAAGCTATCACATAAACGGCGACGCGTTCGTGGCGCATTTTATCATTTGTATGTTGGGAATAATCTTCTTTGCGGGCATCTGCGTTGTTTCAATAGTTTTAAGAGGCGGAGTAGACGTCGGAATAGCCGGAGGAATACCGACGTTACTCGGACTTATCTGTCTTATATTCGTTCCGTTTTGGATGGCAATGTATAAAATGTGGAATACGAAAATTATAGTTGACGGCGCAAACGACAATCTTACGGGCTGCTATATGGGTATCGCCGTTATGAAAGCTTTGCATGACGAGGGAATAGAATTTGAAAATACCGAGGTAGGCGTGCTTATTTCCGGAAGTGAAGAAGCGGGAATAAGAGGAGCGAGAGCTTGGGCAAAAGAGCATGGACCCAAAGGCGACTATAAGGACGTGGAAACGCTCATTTATTGCTACGACACGTTAAGAGAAGGTAAGTTCTTATGCGCGAATATGGCGGACTTAAACAATACCGTCAAAGCCGATAAACACGCAGGCGAGCTGTTCTATAACGCGGCTAAGAGCATAGGCGTTACTTGTTCGTACGGTTCCGTTCCTTTGGGCGCAACCGATTCCGCAGCATTCAACAAGGGCGGGTATCAAGCCGTCGGTATAACCGCGCTTGACCACAAATTGCGCAATTATTACCATACCCGTTTGGATACGTATGACAATATGGACAAAGATTGCCTGTCCGATTGCTATAAGGTAACCGTTAAAACGTTGGAAGACTTCGACAACGGACTGTAATCAGAGATTTGCGACGGCAAATAGGTGACTTATTTGCCGTCATACTATAAATCGTTAAGAGAATCCTTTTTATAGCCAAAAGATTTTTCGATTTGCATACCCATTTTGACGCATAGGTTTATGAGTTTAACGTCCAGACAGTCGCGTATGTATTCTATGTGGTTTTCGATAGCTAAACCGTAAGAAAGAATTAAGTCTTTTTCTTTATCCGTGAAATTCTCATGTATAGCATTTTCCAATTCACGAAATTGTTTTCCAAAACCGAAATCGTCGTCGGCGTCTATTTTGTCACGCCATTTGCATAATACGCCTTTAAATATTACTTCGTATAAAAAAGATTCTTCCATAAATCCTCCTAAATGTTTTATGTCTCCAAATGGATACAATAATTATTATATGTTTCCAAACGGAAACAGTCAAGTATTTAATGGTAAGAAATGATATTATAAATTTATAATGAAAATATTTGCTGAGAGATTAAAAGAATTAAGAAATGAAAAGGGGTTGAGCCAAAGAGCGCTTGCGGCACAATCCGGTATTAGCCATTCTGCAATACATCACTGGGAAGACGAAAGCAGAGTGCCCAATGCCGAAGCGATAGTAGTTTTGGCACGGTTTTTTAGCGTGTCAAGCGATTATTTGTTGGGATTGGAAGACTGATTATTAATATTGTTTCTATTTGTTATTACTTAATCATAAAATTACTTGCTATATGTCTATATATAAGATATAATCGTACACCGTAGGGAATACAATAGCCGTATGGAATATTTAGCAATTATCGTTATAACTTTTATATCGGGTGTGGTTGGTACAGGACTCGGCGGAGTTGTCGGCGCAGTTCTTAAACGCGATTCAAATAAAATCGTCAGCCTGCTTTTATCGTTTGCCGCGGGTATAATGCTTGCGGTAGTTTGTTTCGACCTTATGAGCGAACCGTTGGAAATGATGAGAGAGGGAACGCTACCTAATTTTACGCCCGTTATCGTAGTAGCTTCCGTGGTAGTAGGGTACGCCGTTGTATATCTTCTCAATTTTGTTATCGATAGGGTGACAAATCACGAGGTAAAGCATATTGACGAAAATCACCCGTCCACTGCGGACGACTTGGACGAGCTTATTCACTCGGACCATTACACTACGCATAAAAACGAACAATCAAATCTTTTTGTTGCCGGACTTGTTATGATGACGGCTATTGCGTTACATAATTTACCCGAAGGTATGGTAATCGGCGCATCCTATGCCGCTGTCGCCAATTTAACCTCTAACTTGTTTTCCGGTAGCGGTTTTATTATGGCGATAGTAATTGGACTACACAATATTCCGGAAGGTATGGCAGTATCGGTGCCGCTTATTTCGGGTGGAATGAAAAAGTGGAAAGCGGTAATTTTGACAGCGTTAAGCGGATTGCCCACGGTGCTAGGGGCGTTGCTTGGTTTTGCGCTCGGCGGAATAAACGAAATTATGCTCGTTTTATCGTTAGGCTTTGCCAGCGGAGCGATGCTTTACGTCGTATTCGGCGAGCTGTTACCGGAGTCCATTCTTATGTGGAAGAGCAAGCTTCCTACTTTTGCGTTGTTTGTAGGGTTGCTGGTCGGATTTTTGTTGGTGTTATTTTAAAAGGTGTAAAAATATTTACGCTGCGTTTTTATAGCTTAAATAAATATGATTTATTCCGAATATTACCGAGCAAATCATTAAAGGTATGTTTAAAAGCAGTATCCCGCTGAAAAGGAAGATAACTGTCGGGATAATCGAAAGCGATAAGGATTTGAGTTTTCCGTTTTTCTTCCAAAGCAATACCCAAAATAGGCAATAAAGAAAGCATAAACAGCCGTTTATCGCAAGATATAAAACCGTATTATATAGAAAATCGAAATATAAATAGGGGATATTGAATATCATACAAGCAAAACAGCCGTATCTGCCTATTTGTTCTAATATTTCAACGAATTTATTTTTATATTTGTTTTCGAAAGCAGACTTATTAACAATAGCGAAAGTTATATTCGGTATCATTAAGACAGCAACTATTATAAGCCCGAAGTAATTAAACCAACTCATGAAATAATTATATAATAATTTTTATAAAATGCAAACGTAAACGTATTGTTAAGTGGGAAACGTTTGACAAAACCGTATTTTGC
>CAYVEU010000128.1:0-6673 GCA_964450015.1 uncultured Christensenella sp.
ATTTTGTGTTACTATATATAAATTAAAAGTATCGAGGCTATTATGTTTGGTTCTTTGATTGCGGCGGAAGGAGATTTGGGCGAGCGCCTATCGGAAGCTTTATCCCCCGAGAAAGTAAGTTTTTTCGGGTCTGGCGTTAAAGTCAATCCGAGCTATTATACGGGATTTGCGATAATGCTTATTTTGGTAATAGCCGCGGTTATTCTGCGCTTTACCGTCATTAAAAATATGAAAAGGGTGCCGGGTAAAGTTCAGGGCGTAATCGAAATGCTCGTCGGCGGATTTTCGAAAATGGCGGAGGGCGGATACGGCTTCGTAGGTTGTTATATCATGGTCGCCGCGCTCTATATCGGGTTGGGGACGCTCGTGGAACTGCTCGGGTTCCGTCCCATTATGGCGGATATAAACGCATGTCTTGCGATGGGCATATCCACTTTCGGACTCATAATCTTTTACGGGTTTAAGTCCAAGGGTGTAAAGCGGTTTAAACACTATCTCAACCCTATCAATATTGTTACCGACGTTGCGGTGCCCGTATCTATGAGCTTCCGTTTGTTCGGCAGTATAATGAGCGGTATGCTTATTATGGAGCTTATTTACAGTATGCTCTTTACGTCTTTCGTCGTTCCCGTTTTGGTGAGCGTCATCACTACGTTATTCCACGCCTTTATACAGGCGTACGTATTTGCAACACTGTCCACGCTTTTTATTCAAGAAGCGACGGAGTAATCGAGGAGGTAGAAAATGTTGGCACTTTTATCGGCTATTACTAGCGAAGCGCTGTATGCAATCGGCGCAGCGATAGCGGCGTTCACCGGTGTGGGCGCGGGTATCGGTATGGGACTTGCCACGGGTAAGGCGGTCGAAGCTATTGCCCGCCAGCCCGAAGCGGAGGGAAAGATAAGAACGACTCTTATGTTGGGGCTTGCCTTTGCCGAAACTACCGCAATATACGGATTGCTTATAGCGATTCTGCTCGTTATCAAAGTGTAACGCACGGCGTAAAAAATACTCTTTACGCGTTAAATAATCGGTTTTTCGGGGTTAAGCGACCGTTTGCGACGGTAAATTGCCCGTATACTTTGAAAAATCGCATATCACTACGCAACCTTATCGACAAGGGCGCGTAACTTGGAGAGTTAAAAAAATGACGTTGTTAATGGCTAATTTTTTTGAAAAAGAGATAATACTCGGACTGACGGTCCAGGAATTTTTGTTGCATTTATTAAATTTCGTAATACTTATCGTTGCGTTGCGGTTTTTACTGTATAAGCCGGTGAAAAAGTTTATGCAAAAGCGCAAGGAAGAATACGAAACGGCGGAAGAGAAGTATCAAAATTCCTTAAAGGAAACGGAGCAAGCCGCGCAAAAAGCGGAAATCACGTTGGAAAATGCGCGCGAAGAGGCGGTAAAAATCGCCGAAGAGGCGCACGCAATGGCGATGATACAGACCGAGGAGATTATTGCCGGCGCGCACGAGGAAGCCGACGCGATAATACAAAAGGCGCAGGCGGAAGCGAAAGCGGCTGTAAAAGGCGAGCGTGACAGTCTTTATCACGACGTGTCCGCGCTTGCCGTGGAGATAAGCGAAAAACTTTTGGCGAGAGAGCTTCGTTCGGAGGATACCGACGTATTTATCGACAACCTTATAGAGGGTATCAAGAAGCGGGAAGACGGAGAGGAAAATGCGTAATATTACCGTAAAAACGTCCGAACAGCTAACGACTGCTCAGCGGAAAAAGTTGGAGGACGCGTTCAGAGCGAAATATCCCGACGAGGAAATCGATTTTAAATATCTTCGGGAAAATATGATAGGCGGAATCGTCGTGACTGACGGGGACGTCGTTTACGACGGAAGCATTGCCACCGCATTGTACGAATTTAAAAGGCGGAGCGAAGATTATATAAGCGAACAGCTTTCGACGCTCGGCGAACTGCCCTCTATGTGGAAAGAGGAGCTGAAAAAACACGCCGACGTAGAGATAAGCGAGGTTAAAAGCGGTCGCGTCATCGCAAGCGCGGACGGAATAATAACCGTAAGCGGGCTTGAAGACTGCCGCTATTACGAACTTTTGGAGATAGGAAACGGCGGGTATGCAATAGCAATGAACCTATTGTCCGATTGCGTTAAAGCCATGCTTATTACGTCCAACGTAAATATTGAGTACGGCGTAACCGTTAAGGGCACGGGAAAAATCGTCGAAGTGCCGGTAGGCGACAGCCTGCTCGGCAGAGTAGTCAATCCGTTGGGCAAACCGATAGACGGTATCGGCGGATTCCACTTCGATAAGGTAAGACCGATAGAGTACGGCGCGCCGAAAATCATCGACCGTGAAAAGGTGTCGCGTCCGTTGCCGACGGGAATTTTGGCAATCGACAGCATGATACCGATAGGCAAGGGGCAGAGAGAGCTTATAATAGGCGACCGCCAGACGGGTAAATCCAGTATAGCGATAGACGCAATCATAAATCAGCGCGGCAAGGACGTAATTTGCATTTACGTCGCTATCGGTCAGCGCGCGAGTTCGATAGGGAAATTGATACAAAAACTCACTGCCGCCGACGCTATGAAATATACCGTTTTGGTCATAAGCACCGCCGACGACAACGCCGCGTTGCAATACATCGCGCCGTATACGGGTTGCGCGATAGGCGAGGAGTTTATGGAAAAAGGCAAGGACGTGCTTATTATCTACGACGACCTTTCCAAACACGCGAACGCGTACAGAACGATAAGCCTTTTGTTGAAACGCCCGTCGGGAAGAGAAGCGTACCCCGGCGACGTTTTCTATATCCATTCCCGTCTTTTGGAGCGCAGCGCGCAACTTTGCAAAGAAAAGGGCGGCGGCAGTATGACGGCTATCCCGATCATCGAAACGCAAGCGGGAGATATTTCTCAATATATACCGACCAACGTAATAAGTATTACCGACGGACAAATTTATCTCGAAAGCGAACTCTTCCACGCAGGCGTAAGACCCGCCGTAAACGTGGGACTTTCGGTAAGCCGCGTCGGCGGAAGCGCGCAGTATCCCGCAATAAGGAAGCTGTCCAGTAAGTTAAGACTGGATTTGGCGCATTACAGGGAAATGGCTTTGTTTACCCAGTTCGGCGCGGAAGTCGACGAGAACACGAAGGCGATTTTGGCGCAGGGCGAAAAGGTGACGGAAATCTTGAAGCAAAGCGAAGGGAATCCCATGAGCGTCGATAAGGAAGCTATCTTTTTGTACCTAATAAACGGGCATATCGACAGAGTTCCGACAAAGCTCGTCAAAGAATATATCGAGGGATTTTATCAATATTTCGTCAACAGCGACTATTCGGACGTAAAAGAATTGCGGCGCAACGGAATTTTAACCGAGGATATAAAGAAAAAGCTGGAAAAGGACGTCAAAAACTTCGATATTTATTTCTTTAACGAACATAGGTTGAACGATGCAAAGTGTTAAGGACATTAAAAACCGCATAAAGAGCGTATCGGAGACGGCGCAAATAACGAGGGCTATGGAGCTCATCAGCGCGGCTAAGATGCAAAAGGCGAGCACGCGGTACAATAGCAGTCAGGCGTACTTTAACAAGGTTCGTAAAATTATTTACGATATCGTAAAGTTTTCGGATTTCGACGAGCCGCACCCGTATCTTAATTTAAAAAAAGGCGGGAAGCACGCGTATCTCGTTATCGGTTCGGACAAGGGTATGAGCGGCGACTATAACCATTCCATTATATCGTTTGCTTCGGAAATAGTGGAAAAGGATAGCGACGGCGAGGTTTTGTGCATCGGAGAGACGGTTTACAAGCATTTTCTCGACAAGCGCGGGAAAGCCGAAAAAATAGTGTGTTCTCAGGAAGGAACGCTGGAAGACGCGAGAATTATCGCAACCGGACTCGTCGAAGACTACAAAGCGGGAATTTACAACGAGATAAATATCGTCTATACGAGTTTGGTCTCAAAGTCAAAACAGCAATGCGCGGTCATGCGGTTGTTGCCCATCTTAGCCGAGGACTTTGAGGCGGATTTCGGGAGCGAGGGGTATATAAAGCGACTGGACTTTTTGCCCGACGCGGCGACCGTTTTCGGGATATTGGTGCCGCAGTATTTTATAGGCGTTTTGTACGGCTGTATCACGGCGGGTAAGGACACGGAGCATTTGGAGAGAATGAGAGCAATGAATTCGGCAACGAAGAACGCGAGCGAATTGTTGGACGAATTGCAGATAAATTACAACAAGGCGCGGCAAGAGAAGATAACGACGGAGATAACCGAGTTGTCAGCGGCGCTAGTAGAGTCGGAATAGGGAGTTTGATATGATTAAATCCGCAAGCGTAGGTAAAATAGTACAAGTAATAAGCGCAGTCGTGGACGTTAGTTTCAACGGCTATATTCCAAAACTTTACGAGAGGTTAAACGTCTATCTTCCCGACGGAAAAGTTATTGCGCTGGAAGTGGAGAGTTATTTAAATAACGGCGTCGTAAGGACCTTAGCGTTCGAGGGCACGGAAGGTTTGCAAAGGGGCATGGACGCGGCGGCTACGGGTATGACGGTGACCGTTCCCGTAGGGGAAAAAGTTCTCGGGCGCGTTATGAACGTTTTGGGCGAGCCTATCGACAACAAAGGTCCGATAGAGAGCGATACGCGGTGGAGCATATACAGAAAAGCCCCGTCGATAACCGAGCTTTCCACAAACACTAAAATATTCGAAACGGGAATAAAAGTCATAGACTTGCTGACGCCGTACGCAAAAGGCGGAAAAATCGGATTGTTCGGCGGCGCGGGCGTTGGCAAGACCGTGCTTATTTTGGAGCTTATCAGAAATATCAGCGCTGAGTACAAAGGCTATTCGGTGTTTACCGGCGTGGGCGAGAGAAGCCGCGAGGGCAACGATATGATTACGGAAATGTCCGAGAGCGGAGTTATCGGCAATACCGCGTTGGTATTCGGCCAAATGAACGAGCCGTCTGGGTCGAGAATGAGAACTGCGTTTGCGGGGCTTACCGTGGCGGAGTACTTCCGCGACGTAAAAAAGCAGGACGTCCTGCTCTTTATCGACAATATATTCCGCTATATTCAGGCGGGCAGCGAGGTAAGCGCGTTGCTCGGGCGCATGCCGTCGGCTGTCGGTTATCAACCGACGCTAAGCGAAGAGCTCGGAAAATTGGAAGAGCGTATTGCCAGCACGGTAAACGGCGCTATCACGTCTATTCAGGCAGTATACGTTCCTGCGGACGACTTGACCGACCCTGCGCCTGCGGCGATATTCAGCCATTTGGACGCCACTACGGTGCTTTCGAGAAAGGTAGTCGAGCAGGGCATTTATCCCGCAATCGACCCGCTTGCTTCGTCAAGCAGAATTTTAGAGCCGTCCATAGTCGGCGCAAGACACTACGAGGCGGCGCGGCGCACGCAGGAATTGTTGCAACGTTATAAAGATTTGCAGGATATTATTGCTATTCTCGGCATGGAAGAATTGAGCGCGGAGGATAAGCTTATCGTTTACAGGGCTCGTAAAATGCAAAAATTTTTCTCGCAATCGTTCTTCGTTGCGAGCGTGTATACCAATATGGAAGGGCGGTTTGTGCCGCTTAATAAAACCATCGAGAGCGTGGAAGCCATTTTAAACGGCGACGTGGACGAGATACCAGAGAGCTATTTCCTCTTTGTAGGGGATATAGACGAGGTAAAGGCTAAGTATGAAGCCGACCGGAAAAAAGGCAACGCGGGGGCTTAATGAATAAATTTCATTTGGAGATGCTTACTCCCGAGAGGAGCTTTTTCGAAGGCGAGGTCGCGGGGATAATTTTGGACGCACCCGACGGCGAAATGGAAATCCTTGCCGACCACCAACCTATCGTTATCGGCGTAAAGCCCGCGATGTTAAAGATAAACACGGGCGACGAATTTAAAATTTGCGCCAACGGCGAGGGGTTTGTCGCGGTGGAAAAGAACCGCGTTTATATCATGTGCCAAACTTTGGAGTGGCCGGAAGAAATCGAATACGAGCGGGTGCAAAGGGCTATCGACGAACATACTCAAAAGCTTGAAGAAGCGCAAAGCGTCGCCGATTACCGTTTGAGCAAGATGACGATAGCGCGTGCGATGGCGCGACTTAAAGTTAAACAATTCAGAGAAAATAAATAATATTCAAGGAGCGGTTATGGCAGTAAACAAGATAAACGAAACTGTATACTATTTGAACGGCAAGCGCGTAAACGCGTCGGAAATCAAAGCGGATTTAAGCGACGCGTACAAGGGGACGATTGCGTATAAAATAATCGACGCGCACAATACGGCGAAGCCTACCGTAAAGGGCGGGGCGTGCAGGATAAAATTCGACTGTATGGCGTCGCACGATATAACTTACGTCGGGATAATACAGACGGCGAAGGCGAGCGGATTGAAAAAATTTCCCATACCTTACGTTTTGACCAACTGCCACAACAGCCTTTGCGCTGTTGGCGGGACTATCAACGAAGACGACCACAATTTCGGATATTCGGCGTGCAGAAAATACGGCGGCATTTACGTCCCCGCGCATCAGGGCGTCATTCACAGCTATATGCGCGAGAGAATGGCAGGCTGCGGCAAGATGATACTGGGGAGCGACTCCCACACAAGGTACGGCGCGCTCGGAACCATGGCGATAGGCGAGGGCGGCGGCGAGCTTGTTAAACAG
>CAYVEU010000129.1:0-6631 GCA_964450015.1 uncultured Christensenella sp.
TCCTCTGCCTTGTCCTTGGGTTCGCCCATAGGCATAGCGGTCTGTTCGTCTAGCACGTCGTAAGCTCTTTTTATGCAAAGGTTGCATATCGATACGCCCTGCGCGCCTGCAACAAGCGTCACCGCATCGGATTTACTTCTGCCGCAAAATATGCATTTATTGCTGTCTATTTCGATAGTTTTTATCATTCACAACTCCTATTCTTAGCGGGTCTTATATACTTTATCTATTATTCCGTAATCCAAAGCTTCGACTGCGTCCATATAATAATCCCTGTCCACGTCACGCTCTATCTGCGATAGGGATTTGCCCGTGTTTGCCGCAAGGATACGGTTCATTTTAGCCCGCGTTTTCAATATATGCTCGGCGACAATAGCTATTTCACTGGCTTGCCCGGAAACTCCGCCGCTCGGCTGGTGTATCATAATTTCGCTGTTGGGGAGCGCGTAACGCTTGCCTTTTGCTCCCGAGCTAAGCAAAAACGCACCCATACTGGCGGCAAATCCGACGCATATCGTGCTAACGTCGCACTTGATATAATTCATAGTGTCGTAAATCGCCATACCGTCCGTAACCGAACCGCCCGGGCTATTTATATATAAGGATATATCTTTAGACGGATCCTTGGTTTCCAAATACAGCAACTGCGCTACGACGCTGTTGGCAGACTGAGAATTAACCTCGCCGCTTAAAAATATTATTCTGTCTTCAAGCAGACGCGAATATAGATCATAAGTTCTTTCGCTTCTGGCATCTTTTTCTATAACGTATGGAATTGTCATTTTACCTCCGTTTCGATACAGTCACTATTCTTAATATATATTGCCTTACGGTCGATATTATTAGCCTTATGATTAAGTAAAATACCGCGTTTGGACTAGTTAATTTTGTTATTTTCTTTCAAGAAGGCAAAGAGTTTGTCGATAACTAGCTTATTGGCGAGATAATTCATACCCTGTGCATTCTTTTGCGAATCATCCAATTTCTCGAATTCGGCGTTAAGCTCTTCGGGCGTAACTTCTATTTTTTCTTGTTTGAGTATCGCTTCGATTATCAAACGCGACTTGATATTTTTATAAGCTTCCTCTCTACGCTCGTCCTTAATTTGCTCAACCGTCGTACCGGTATATGCAAGATAATCCTCGAACTTTAATCCGTATTGCTTCATACCTTGTTCAAGTTCTTTAATTCTATAATCAAGTTCCTCTTCTACCATGCATTCCGGAATATCGATTTCGGTATTAGCTGCTATTTGGTCGATAATATCGTTCTCCAACTTATACTCGGCTTCTTCGGTCTTCTTTGCCGTCAATTCCGCTTTAATCTTTTCTTTCCATTGCTCGACGGTGTCCAGTTCGTCGTCGATGTCCTTTACAAAGTCGTCGTTTAATTCTGGAACTTCTTTGCTTTGTATTCCGTGTAAAACAATATGAAATACTGCGTCTTTACCTGCAAGTTCTTCGGTATATTGATCGGGGAACTTAACGTTAATATCCTTTTCCTCGCCTATCTTCATGCCTACGAGCTGTTCTTCGAATCCGGGAATAAACGCTCCGCTGCCTATTTCCAAGCTTTGGCTCTCCGCCGTGCCGCCGTCAAACTTAACTCCGTCCACACTGCCGCTGTAATCGATAATTACTGTATCACCCGTTTCAACCGCGCCTTCTTCTTTCTCTATCATACGGGCACGAGCGTTTAACTCTCTGTCTATAACCGCTTTGATCTCTTCTTCGGTGACTTCCGTAGAAGGTTTGGTGAAAGTAAGACCTTTATATTGTCCGAGCGTAAATTCGGGTTTTACGGCTACCGTAATAACCGCTTTGACGCCCTCATCGCTGACTTCCTTTAAATCTACGTCGGGATCTCCGACTATTTCCAAATTATCGCTCTTAATGATTTCGGAATAGCATCTAGAAAGAGTGTAATCGATAGTATCCTCGTAAAGCGCTTCCATACCGTAGCGGTTTACAATAACGTTGAACGGCACTTTGCCCTTGCGGAAGCCGTCTACCGCATACTTATATTTGTTCTTTTCGTATGCGCTCTTAATATCTTTCTCCCACTCGTCCTTGGCTACGTTTAAAGCTATCTCAATCTTTGATTTGCTCAAATTCTGAATCGAATATTCCATTTATTTACCTCCGTATATTTCCTGTTCCGAATTTTTCCAGTTTTTTTATGATACCACAGTTTTTAATCTTTTGCAAATTTTATTAGCGTGGTTTTTATATATTTATAATTATTTATTATTCTTCGCTCTCCGAATCCGCAGAAACATCTATAACCGCTTTGGGCCGTGTTAAATATTCGCGCTGGTCGTCGCTCTCGGTAAATTTCATAAATTCGCCTTGCCAATTTAGCCTGATTTTCTTTAACTCACCGTTTCTATGTTTGAGAAGGTCCAAAATAATCGGCGAATTGTGCTTTTCTTTTTCGACCTCACGAGATAAAAACATAACTAAGTCCGCATCCTGTTCAATAGTCCCCGACTCTCTCAAATCGCTCAGTTGAGGAGTTTTATCGGTTCTCGATTCTATTGCACGCGACATTTGGCTAAGTAGTATTACGGGACAATCAAGTTCACGCGCCATGACTTTCATCATCCTGCTCATTCTGCCTATTTCCTGCTCGCGGTTGCCGTCGCTTCGCCCTCCTGTTTCACACGTCATAAGTTGCAAATAGTCTATCACCACTAAATCTATACGTCCGTCGTTTTCTTCTATTGCCAGCCTACGGCACTGGCTTATAACTTCCGACGGAGTAACCAAAGAGCTGTCATTTATGTACACTTTGGAATTCGAAAGCTTTTGCGTAACTTTCCAAAGCTGCGCATCGCCGTTGGATTTAAGCATAGCGGAATTCATATCCACCATAGAAACGCTGCCCATTCGACTCATAATTCTCTGCGCAATCTGCCGTGCTGGCATTTCCAACGAAAAAATAGCTATGCACTTTTGTTTGTCGTGATTTTCAACCGCATTGGCTATGATATTGAGCGCAAACGCAGTTTTCCCGACCGACGGACGAGCGGCAAGAATGATGAGGTCTCCGTTTTGCAAACCGTTTGTAACCCTATCGAATATAGGAAATCCGGTCGTCAAACCGCGCATGGAATTCCTGTCTTTTTTCAGCCTTTCGATGCGGTCCATAACTTCTATCGTTGCAGTGCTTATGGGGCGCAATTCGTTTCGACTTCGCTCTTTGGCTAGTTCAAAAATACGCTGCTCCGCAAATTGAACAACTTCGTCCGCATTCGACGACGAATAAGCTTGCTCTAATATTGCATTGCACATCGTAATTATGCTACGCAAAGTCAAATCTCTCGTGAGCATGTCCAAATACTGACGGTAATTAGCTCCCGACGGCAATAAGTTGTTGAGGGTCGTAAGATATTGGAGGGTTTGCTCGTCACTAAGCCCGTTAGTTTCCATATAGTCGTAAACCGTTATTATATCGATAGGCGTGTCGCTTTCTTTGAGCGCCTGCATCGCCTTGAATATTTTTTGGTTTTTCGCATTATAAAACGACTTAACGCTCAGTTTGGAAATACAATTTGCCGCGTCGCCGTCAATTAAAATACAGCATAACATCGACTGTTCGGCTTCAAAATTATTTGGGTAACTTCTTGCTTTTTTAACTAATTGTTCTCTAACCGTTTCGTTTTTAGGCATTTGTCCCTCCTATGGTTTCTCCTTATCTCCGTATAATGTGAATTTCGCCTATACGCTATTTCTCGCTTTTTTCTTCTTCAATATCATATAGATTAGCGGCACGGCAATAAACGGCAAGGCTATTATGACCGCCAAAACGTACCAACCTACGGAATTGGGAACGTGTTGATATAAATTTATCACCCTGCCCGTTTCGCCCATCGTCATATTGAACGAGTGCAAATACAATTTTTCGGCGGAGCTGTAACTCTTTTCGTCTGCGTCGGTATTTATCATTTTATACGGTGTGCCGTAAACGTAAGTAAGCAAAATTTTGTCGCGCTCCGCCCCTACTTTATAGCAAGCGTTCAAAATTTCGTTTAAGAGATTGCCTTCTTCCTCTATAATCGTAAACACCGTAGTAGTCTGCGAATGATAATCGGTATAAAGAAACGAAGATTTCTTTTCGGCTGAACTTTTATCCACCTGATAGCCGTCTATTCCGCTGGCAATATAATAATCCGTCATGCTATCGAATTCCAACCATGCGTCAAACTGCCCGTTGATTGCGTCGACCGTTACCGTATAACCGCTGAACGTAAAGACCTCTTCGAGATACGAAAAAAGCGAACAATAATAGAACACGCCTTTGTCCACCGTACCCGATTGCGCCAAAAATGTTTTGTCTAGCGTCACGGTAAAGCCGTGATACACTCCCGAAATATTTTTTGTGTAACTGCGGTACGCTATTGAAATTTGATATCCTCCCAAATCGTATCCCGCGGAATTAACCCATTCGTTTACGTCAGGGGAAATTTCGTACCCGCCCGCGTTTGCCGCACTGTGCGATAACGGTATCGAGACAAAAATCGCAATAACAACGAGAGCGGTTAGAGCAATCGCCGCTGCCGCAACAAACGATTTAGACTTAGAATAAGACACTACTTTTCCCATTATTTTATAAACTTTTTCAACTCGTTAAGCACTTGTCCGAATTCCTTCATTGCCCGCTCATAGGGTGCCCGTTTTGTCAAGTCAAGGTCTACCAAAGCGAGTATTTCCATAGGATACATACTACTGCCGGCACTTAAAAAAGTCTTATATTTTTCGACAAAGCCGTCTTTTGAAAGCAAGTCGTTTGCGATATTTATTGCGCAAGTTATACCGGTAGCATATTTATAGACGTAAAAGTCGCGGTAAAAATGAGGTATCCTCGCCCATTCATAGCCGATTTTTTCGTCGGTTATTACCGCATCGCCGTAATAAGAATTGTTGAGTTGACTGTAATACGCAGTCATTTTTTCCGCGCTTAAAGGCTCGCCGCTCTCGATAACTCCGTGGGAAAACTTTTCAAACTCGGCAAACATAGTCTGTCTGAAAAGCGTAGTCCGTATCATATCGATATAATAGCTAAGTAAATACTTCCTCTCTTCGCCCTTAGCCGTTTTTAGCAAGTGCTTTATAAGCAAAACTTCGTTTACGGTGCTTGCTATTTCCGCAACGAAAATTACGTAGTCGGCTTTTTCGTAACACTGCGCATTATTAGAATAATAACTGTGCATTGCGTGCCCCATTTCGTGCGCAACGGTAAAGACGTCGTGCGTAGTACCCTTGTGGTTTAATAGAACGAAAGGATGCGTGCCGTAAACCGCCCACGAATACGCGCCGCTACGCTTGTTTTGCGTTTCTTCAACGTCTATCCAGCCGCCTTCTTTTGCTTCTCTGAGCGTCTTGATATAATCTTCTCCCAACGGCTTTAAAGCTTCGCATACTAAATCGTACGCAGTATCGTAATCGGTAAGCTTATCCATATCCTTGACGATAGGCATATAGACGTCATACATGTGCATTTCTTCAAGATTTAACGCTTTCTTTCTCAACGCCATATATTCGTGCATAAGCGGCGTATATTTCTTTACAACCGCAATGAGATTATCGTAGACTTTAACGGGAATATTTTCTCCGTACAGCGCACTTTCCAAGCACGACTTGTATTTTCTCACGCTTGCCCAAAACCAGTCTTGCTTTACGTTGCCCGCATAATTTGCCGCTATGGTGTTAATATAGGAAATGTATCCGTCATACAAAGAATTATACGCCGCTTCGCGCACGCTCTTGTCGGGATTTTGCATTAATACCGAATACATTCCGTGAGTAAGTTTAACGTCCTCGCCGTTTACATTAATAGTACCCAGTTGTACGTCAACGTTGTCGAACATTGAAAAAATCGTATTGAAATCTCCGGAAAAACTGCCCACCTTTGATAAAACGGCTTCTTCTTTTGCTCCCAAAAGGTGTTTTTTATTGCGGATAATTTCGTCCAAATACATATTAAAATACGAATATTTTCCGCTGTCACGCATTTTAATAAGCTCGTCGCGCTTAAATGACGCGAGCGTAGGACTTATAAAACTAACGGTTTCGCCGTATGCTACGCTTAACATCGAAGCCTTTTCGCAAAGTTCTTGATACTTCGGATTAGACTTATCTTCATCACTTTTTAAGTGTAGATAAACGTACAGTTTAGTCAGCTTATAAGAAATTTTGCTCATAACCAAAAGGCATTCAATCGCATTATCGGTGGTCAACTTGCCTTTGTACGCCGCAATTTCCGCAAAGCCCGCTTTCACATCTTCGAAATATCCGTTGATTTCCTCTTCCGTCAAAATGTCTTCAACGCGCCATTTCCTAGTCTGGGGCACGTCGCATCTCTTTAAAATTTCCGCCATAAATTCCTCTCCAAAGATAAATTTTCTATTTGAGTAATTATATAATAATTATATGCAAAAGTCAATTCAAATAAAAGTAAAGTGTTGTACTAAAAATTGAATTAAATGTTTTTAAAAATTTTATCATCCATGCTTATAAAAAAATGCACCCACTCCGATACCTACTACCGAATCGGCATGAAAACAGGTGACTCCTATAAAGCTTCCTCGTAACACATTCCGCAACTTTGCTTAGTGCTGCTGCGGTCAAGC
>CAYVEU010000130.1:0-6595 GCA_964450015.1 uncultured Christensenella sp.
AGGCGCGGAGCGATAACTTTCGATAGGAACCAAAAGGCGCATATCGACAAGACTAAATGCGTTGAATGCGGCATGTGCGCAAAAGTTTGTCCGTACAGCGCGATTGCAAACTACAAGCGCCCGTGTGAAAACGCTTGCAAGGTCAAGGCAATTTCCATGAACGAGGACAAGAGCGCGAAGATAAGCAACGAAAAGTGCATAGCCTGCGGCGCGTGCGTTTACCAGTGTCCTTTCGGCGCGATAATGGACAAGAGCTATATTTTAAACGTCATCGATATGATAAAGAAGAGCGAAAACGGCAAAAATTTCAAGCTTTACGCCGTCGTCGCTCCGTCGATTGCAAGCCAGTTTACCTATGCAAAACTGGGGCAGGTCGTAGCGGGAATAAAGAAAATGGGCTTTTACAGCGTAGTAGAAGCTGCGTTGGGCGCGGATATGGTCGCGGACAAGGAGTCGGCGGAGCTGGAAGAAAAGGGCTTTTTGACAAGCTCATGCTGTCCAGCGTTCGTAGATTATATACAAAAGAACTTCCCGAATATGGTACAGCATATTTCACACAACTTATCGCCCATGGCGACGATAGCAAAGTACATAAAAGAGACTGACAAGACCGCGAAAATCGTATTTATCGGACCGTGTACCGCCAAGAAAATGGAGTTTAAGAAACCGACGGTTCGCCCGTATATCGACAGCGTGATAACGTTTGAAGAATTGCAGGCGCTAATCGACGGCTACGGCGTGGATATAACGACGTTAAACGAGGACGTTTTGGACAACGCTTCGTATTTCGGACGAATTTTTGCGCGCAGCGGCGGCTTGTGCGACGCGGTCAAGGAAGCGTTAAAAGAGCACGGCAGCGATTTTGAAGCAAAGCCGGTGGCATGCGACGGCATCGAGCAATGCAAAATGGCGCTGTTAAAGGCGTCTAAGAACGTTTTAGACGGCAACTTTATCGAGGGTATGGCTTGCGTAAACGGCTGTATCGGCGGCGCGGGCTGTCTTACTCACGGCGAGAAGAACAAAGCGGAAGTCGATAAGTACGGAATGGAAGCGTTGGAAAAGACTATTAAAGACGCCATCGGCATACTTTAATCGGCGGCGCACTCATCGCGTGCGCTTCGCTTCGGACCAACGCTTGCGCGGAAATTTACTCGCAGTCGCAAGCTTTGTGCGGATAAATTTTAATTCCGCGCAAGTCCGGCTCGCAAGGAAGAAAGACAGTCCGTCTTTCTTGCCCTAAGAGGAAATAAAGCTTTTTATTTATATAGGCTTACTGGGCTTACGCACCCGCACCCCGCGCGGGCAAAAAGTGAAAATAATCGTTTCCACTTTTTGAGAGTTAGCGGTAAAAATATAAAGCGATGTATTCGTCACAAATTAAAACAAAGGTGTATTATGGAAAGAACGGAAAGAGATTTAGCAAGAATAGAAAAGTTAATAAACGACGGCTTGACTACCGAAAATATGCAGGCGGTTATGAATATTATCGGCGCTGATTGCGACAAGCAACAATTAAAAAGCTTTAAGCTGTGGGGAGATTTCCTGCCCCGCGCCGAGGAATTTCCCTATACCGAGGAACAACGGTATCTTCACATGCTGTGGGAGATCATCGACAGAGTGCCGTTGGGGATAAATTGCGCGTTTACTATTCCGTTCAGACAGATAATAGCTAAAAAACTCTTAAAAAAGTGCGGAAAAGGGTTTGTTGCAAACGAGGGTTGCCGCTTTAACTACGGGCACCTTATAGAAGTCGGCGACAACGTGACGTGGAACCATTGCTGTTATATAGACAGTAAGGGCGGAGTCAAATTCGGCGATTTTTCCATGATAACGGAGTACACCAAAATTTTCAGTCACGGACATTCCGAATGCGACCACATGGAAAGAAGCTACGCGCCCGTGGAAATAGGCGAGTACGCGAAAGTCTATACGGCGTGTACCGTTTTACCGGGCGTCAAGATAGGCAAAGGGGCGATATGCGCAACGGGCGCAATCGTCACGAAAAGCGTGGACGATTTTACCTTAGTAGCAGGCATACCGGCAAAGCCGGTTCGCAAAAGAAAATCGGAAGATATAATCGCGTTTAATCACTATACCTTAGCTAATAAAAGCTTTCAAGACGAGTAAGAATAATGAAGAAAATTACCGACGAAATTTTAAAATTTGCGGTCGATTTAGGCGGCAGTTACGACAATCCGTTTTCAGGGGCGAACGACACCGCAACCGTTTTAAGGCACAAAGGCACGGGAAAATGGTTCGGAATTTTATTGGAAATACCCGCGTACTTTTTCGGCGGCGAAACGGCGGAAACGGGACTGGATTTAAAATGTCCGCCGGATATAGGGTATCTTTTTAAAGAGCAATTTGACGGAATAAAACCTGCCTATCACATGAATAAAGAACACTGGATAACGGTCAGGCTCGACGGTAGCGTGCCGAAAGACGTTATCGAACAGCTAATATCTTTGAGCTACGATATAACCGCAGTGAAGCCTAAAAAACGAGTAAATAAAGATTAAACTAATCATTGATTTTTGTGCTAGATACCCGCTTGAAAAAGCGGGTATTGATTTATTTTTCGGATAATAGTATAATGAACTCGGAGGCACGTTATGAAAAAAGTCCTTTTGGTTTTAATCGCCATATTGTGCGTATGCGCGTTGTTTGCGTGTAATTGGCATTGGGATCCCAGTCCGTCTTATAACGTGGGCGAGGTCGGCGGCGGCAATATCGGCGGGAATAACGTCGGCGGGAGCGGTGGTGAAAGCGCTACCGATAGAGAGAGTGATTTGATACTCGTTTACGGCGATTACGTTTTTTATATGGAAGACGAAAATTTAAGACTTTTCAAGTTGGACAACGGGGACATAATTTTAATCGATTGTCAAGAATTGCCGTTTATCGGAAAGGAAATGTTACTTAGCGACGAGGGCGTTAACGTTATCGGCAGGGAACGCAGGGAATTTGCAAAGGAAGACGAACCGGACAAAACGGATTATATCTACACCACCGAGGTCGTTGTTTTTGACGTTCCGCAAGACGACGAATACAAATTCGAAGTCAAAAATCAATATTCGCTTTACGGAAGATTTTTCAATGCGAAAATAATTGCCGATGAGCTTTATATTTCGGCAGTAATATACGAGACGATTGAAGAAGCGATTGGATTGGGGTTTAGATTTTATATCGAAGAATTCAATTCGTCGGACGACGTAAAAGTGCCGCAATCGTCAACTTCTTCGGTTTTTTACCGCATGAGCACGAAAAGCGCCTATACGGTTGACGGTTCTCTCACCGATTTCTTCGTTCAAGACGGGAAAATTTTGTCGATTCTCGATTATAAAGACAGTACGACGAGCATGGTTGCGCTGCACGACGAAACGTTGAAAATTAAGGGTTATTATTACGAAGATTCATACTTGGTTTGCAATTCGGCGGCGGCAAACGGCGATTGCGTTTATTTGGCTACTTACAGTATTGATAAAGGCATTAATTTTACGGTATTAAGCGGAGATAATTTGGAAAAGGTCGGCGAGTTAAGAGATTTATACCCCGCAGAAATATTGACCGGCGCGAAATTCGGCGGGGGGAATTTTTACTTTAAGACAAAAAAATGGAAGGACGATTATTACAGTCACTTATATCAAATAGACGTATCCGATCCGACGAAGCCGCAGATAGTCGACGACTTGGGTTTAGGCAGTTATTCTACGCATTTATACGTTGTAAACGATAATAATATGATAATGTTCACAAATACACAAATAGAATTGTATTCGTTGTCGGGTGCGATTGAAAGAAAGGACAGCATCGATTTACCCGATTTGAAATGGACGTTATTTGGCAGCGACACCCGTATGGTTTTTTTCGACAAGGGTAACGAACGTATGTACGTCTTCACCGGACTTGAGATAGAAAAAGCGTATTGGGAGCTGATAGCCGAAAAGTGCGAGAACGGCGACTACGACAAAGACGAAATTTACGACAAGATTGTTTCCGAGGAATTTTTTACCGACGAGGAAAAGGAAAAGATTATGAATATGAAAATGAGCGGCTCGTTCTACGTTATCGAATATACCGACGAGGAGTTGAAAGTCGTTCATAAATTCGAGGACTTACGCACGGGAAGGTTGTCTTTTGATGTACGAGATATAAGATGTATCGTAAAAGACGGTTATATATACGTCCTTTACAACGGTATGGCTTATTCCTTTAACGCAACGGACTTTACCGAAAAATGCGTTCTCGATTACGAGAGACTCAATAACGATACCACTAACGATTATAATAACGATAACGATAGCGAAAATAATAACGAAAATTAAGCTTTTGGTTTTTCCCCGATAAAAACGCGGAATAGCGGCAGGCATTTGGAAAAAAACGACTTGTAGCTTTGGCAATAATCTCTGTCCGCGCGTTGCCGTTTGCACCCGCCGCCGCGGCATACTCTGTAAAATTGGCAAGACTTGCATTTTTCGGGGACGGGGAGAGATTCTTTTATAAAGTCGGTAGCTATTTTGCTCGTTGCAAATTCTTTAAACGAGCCGTCTTTAATATTTCCCAGTTTATATTCGTCCAGACAGTAAAAGTCGCAAGGGTACACGCTCCCGTCGGATTCTATTACGAATTGATGCGAGCACCGACCGTTCATTCCGCACTGTTCGGAATTTTGTCCCAAAAACAGCCGTACCATATTGTCGAAATGCCGAATGGAAACGTATTTGCCGTCTGCGTAGTCTTTGACGTAGCGATTGAAAAGTCTAATAAGATATTCGGCGTATTGATTTTCCGTCATATATAATTTACTTTCGGTTTTGTCCCCGAAAGGTCGCAAACACGGGATAAATTGCAGGTGTTTATACCCACAAGAGGTAAAATATTTATAAATTCTTTCGATATTGTCGGCGGAATTGCCCGTAACGACGGCGATTATATTAAAGTCAACGTTCGCATTTTGCAGCATTTTAGCGGCGGCGTCTATTTTATTGAAAGCAGGGGAAAAGTCGCCGTTTAAACGGAATAAATTGTCGTTTCTGTCACCGTCCAACGAAAGTCCTACAAGAAAGCCGTTATTTCGGAATATTTCCGTCCATTCCTCGTCAATAAGAGTGCCGTTAGTTTGTAAAGCGTAATAGACGCGGCTGTTTTTCGTGTTTTTTTCATTAACGGAAGCTATGAAGTTTTTGAAAAAGCTTTTTCCCGCGAGCAGTGGTTCGCCGCCTTGGAAAGCAAAATAAACGCTTTCGCCGTCGGCAAAAGCCAAAGCTTTTTTAATAACCTCGTCGGCGGTATCCGAGGAGAGGAAGCCGAAATCGGGAATTTCGCGCGCGTCGGTTATCGAATGGTAAAAGCAGTATTTGCACCGCATGTTGCATTTACCCGACGCGGGTTTCAGCATTATAGAAAGGGGCGGCATAGGTTATTTCCTTTTCCCGTAATAATCCGAGTACGCACCCCTGCGGTTGTTTTGGAATTGCTTAGTCTTTTCGGTTATAAGGTCGTTTTGTTCTTTTGCAATATCGGGGAACACGTTTGCGCGTTGGTAGCTTTCCGACGGGTCGTCGGTAAGGCAGATGAGCCAGTTTTTGCGGGTTTTATCGAAAAACGCGGGGTTGTCGTTTGCCATAGAACGGAAATATTTAAAAGTAAGATAGCTGTTTTCCGTGATGAGCGGCAGAGTCTTGTAATGCTCCTCGTTCGCCGTTTGATGCGTGTAATCCGTGCCGGAAGTGTAATTTTTGACGGTTTTCAAAACTTCTTCCGTAGTCATAGAGTACTGAACGGCTTTTATCTTTTCACGTTTCATGTGCAAAATCGGGTGCGCTTTGTCGTGGATAAATACGGTATTCGTTTCGTCCTGCAAAACGGGGACCATAGACACGCCGTCTATTTCTCTGTCCACGTCGGACGGCATATAACCGCGTTTATTTCCGTCGGTTACGTTGCATAGATAGGTAAGAGTCGGATAAATATCCGCCATAGCTGCGGGCGCGTAAGCTGTCTTGCTGCCCGTTAACATCGAGTATTCTTCGGGGGCGTTGTTCCATTGCATATAAAACGGCACTTTTTGTCCCGCTTCGTAAGCCGTGTATTTTCCGCCGCGCAGTTCGTTGGTCGAGCCTTGCAGTGCGGGTCCGTTGTCGGAAGTGAATATAATTATCGTATCGTCGTAAACGCCCGTTTCTTTGAGCGTGTCGAATAGATACCCTAAGTACGTGTCGAATTCCACGATGCAGTCGGCGTATATCCCTGCTCCGGTCTTGCCTTGGAAATCGTATCCCGCGTGAACGGGAGCGTGCGGCCACGGCGTGGCGTAATAGGCAAAGAACGGTTGGCTGCTTTCCGCCTGTTTGCGTATCCAGCCGTCTATTTCGTCGTGAATGTACTTCGTGTTGTTAGCTTGGTCGATGTCGGTCCCGACGACTATTTCGTAGTTACCCCGTCCAAGATCGCCGCCTTCGCGGACGTGATAGTAAGGGGTGTTGTCGTTAATGTGGTGTGAGCCGTAGAAGTAGTCGAAGCCTTGATTGGTCGGTAGGTATTCGCCGTAGTCGCCCAAATGCCACTTGCCGAATACGCCCGTCGAGTATCCCGC
>CAYVEU010000131.1:0-6580 GCA_964450015.1 uncultured Christensenella sp.
GCCGTAGTTTATCGTTACGGAATGTACGCCCGCCGTGAAAAATTTGCCTCTGTCCTCTTCGGAAAGCATGGAATTGTCCAGTCCGAACTCGTACGTCGAGCCGTCGGCATAGGTAGCTTTAAGTTTGATATCGTTGATATTGAGCGATTCGCCCTTGACGTATTCGGGAAAAGCTTCGGAAATTATTTCCAAATCGACTACGGTATCGGGGTCGACTGCGTCGGTCTTCGTACACGCAAACGCCAACACGCTCGTCAACACAGCAATTAATATAACGCCTATAATAAATAACGGGTTTTTACGCATACCGCTCCTATTGTCATTTTATAATATTTATATATTAACATATATAAACGAAATCGTCAACGGGTAATTTTCAACCCGGAGTGGCACTTTTAAAGTGATAATGCCTTTTCATAAAAAGGTATAAGGACGTTTTTACTAAACGGGCTTCCCGCCTTCACGCGAGGGGAAGCTGTCAACCATAGGTTGACTGATGAGGGTGCAAGGCTAATGGAAAGACAATTAAAGAAGATAACGGCATTTAAATATTATTTATCCGCAAAAAAGATAGCGATTTATTTTTCTTCTACCCTCATCAGTCACGCAAGCGTGCCAGCTTCCCCCTTGTACGACTGTATCCATTTTTGAATTAAGGTAAGGCAATGTGGAAGCTCTTTCCTTTATGCGGTCATTGCGTTGAAAAAAAGTTTTATCACTTCAAAATATCCACTCCTTTTTCAACCTAACTCAGCCTTTGCAACGAAAACTTATACTTGGAATTACTCGCTTAGCCAAAGTGCGTAAAGTTCCGTATCTTCGGTAACCGCGATGGGAAACGCGATTTTTGCGGTAGCGCAATTTTCGTCGGCGTACCAACCGCCGAAGATATACCCTTCTTTTGTCGGTTTCGGCTCGGTTGCGACGTACGTGCAAATCATCTCGCCTATTTCGCTTCCGCCGTTGGAGTTGAAAGTCACCTTATACGGAATAACGCCGTTTTCGGTAGACGTGAGAATATCTTCGAATTGCGGATAAAGCGCGAGATACAAGCCTACCAAGTTGAGCGGTACGACTATCGACTTTATATTCGCGGGCAAATTTCCCGTAAATTCAGGCGGGACGCGGCATAAAATTTCCAAAGTCACGTTGCCGCAGTCGACGAAAGCGTCCTCGGAAATTGCGGTAAGCTTGCTTTCTTCCTCTATCGTCATAACCGAAAGTCCCGCGCCGCTTCCTCCGCCGAAGGCGTACGCCGAAACGGTTTGCAATTGAGAATTGACGCGCACTTTCTTCAACCGCTCCGTTCCGTTAAAAGCAAACGCGCATATGGAAACCGTCTTGTCCGAAAGTTTAAATTCCTCGTTTTCCTTGCAGGCGGGATATTTTATAAGTTCGCCGTCGCTTGAGTACAATACGCCGTCTTCGGAAAAATATTCCGTATTTTCCTTGGGTACGGAAAAAGCTCGGAGATAATCAAGCTGCGCGTGAAGCCCGAATTTTTTTAAAGACTCATTGAAAATAATTTGCTTTACCTTGCACTTTTCGAACGCCTCTTCAACGACCTCTTCCGTATCGGGTAACAAAGTATAAACTTCTTTCTCTACGGAAATAGGGCAACTTAACAGCCTCTTTCGGTCACCCGAATACAGCACCCCGTCTTCAGTATAAAAATTGGGATTGTCGGACGCAGTCAGCCTTTTTAACGAACTCAGCGAGCGGAAATTTTCCTCTATTGCGGAAACGTTTCCGCCGAAAGTTATTTCTTCCAAATATATGGCGTTGCGGAAAGCGTTTTTTGCAATTCTCTTGACCGTTTGCGGCAAATCAAACTGCGTTTGCCTATCCGCGCCGTCAAGTTTTGCTATCGGATAACTCAGCAGCGTTTCACAGCTTGCGTCGTATAAAACCCCGTCGCGCACGGAATAGTTGCCGCCGTCGCCTAAGAGCACGAAAGCCTCGAATCCGTAACTGTAATAAAAAATTTCTTCGATATTTTCCAAAGAGTAGAAATAAAAGCGTTGAAGATAGGACGCGTTTTTCAAAAAACCCACTTGCACCGCAGTCACGGGAAGTCCGTTTCTCGTTTGCGGAATCACCACGTTTGCCGAAAACCCCGAATAAGCCGCCGCCTCGTACCCGTTGCCGCCGTCCGCGAGAGTATACGTAATCTCGTCGTTGCCGACGTTCAAATCGATATATTTCGCGTACAAAACGGTATCGTGTTCGGGATAAAACGGGAACTTTACCCTTTTTGCTTCGCTGAAAGCCTCGTCTTCGTACCAACCCTCGAAAACGTATCCCGTCCGTTTGGGCTCGGGCGCGACTTCGATTGCCACCGCGACTGCGTCGGGGATAAAGTGTCCTGTAAACGTTTCGTATCTTACGGTAAAACCCGCCTGCTGCGGGCGTTCGGAACACGCAAAAAGCGCCGCAATCAAGCACAAAACCGTTAAAAACAGCGCTAGCTTCCGTTTCATATCAAAATGCTTGCAAGCCCGTGCTTTGCCATGCCTCTATCCACAGCCATGCCGTCTATATTGATAGCCCGCAATATTTCCCACATATTGATGTTTATCCGCAATTTATTCAAATAATTTACAACCGCCAGCGCGAATGCGAAAGGAATATCGTCCTCGTCCAAATTGACGACGGTATCCAATTTTTTTATCACGGCGGATAGAACGGAGCAACGAATCGGGACGTACGCGTCGACGAACGGCAGAGTCCGCAAAATCAAATTGTATATAAGCTGCCAGCCCTTTTCCACCCTGCGGTGTAATTTAGCAAATCTAGTAAAAATCACTCGTTTTTCCAGCAAAATGCATAAATCGCCCTCGTATCCCGAGTCCACGAGCGCGTTGAGCATGCGCTCTTTTATCGCGCCCGAAACGCGTCCCGACGCCAAAAGTTTGACGTAAAGGAGCTGCGCGTTGGGCTTGTGCGACAAATCGCCTATTTTTTTCATCACCGAAAAAATCAAATGCTCGGGCGCAAGCGACGCAAAGTCGGAAAACTCGCGCTTAAATTCTTCGTCGACGTCGCCGTACGCGGCAATTTGCGACAACGCTTCGGCTTTTTTCTTTGCAAATGCGAGCGGTAACGTAAGATACGGCACTAAATAGTCCCTTTCGTCGGAATCCAAAAACTCCTCTATCAAATTTACGGGCGGATCGGTTATTCCGTATACTTCTTTATACCTGTCCCAGTATTTTTCGTTTTCTTTAATATCGAGATGTTTGCCTATGGCGTACATATAATAAAGCGCGTCCTCGTCGATAGGATCGAGCTCCAACGCTTTGAGAAAAAACTTCTCGGCAGTTTCCGGTTCGTTGCTTTCATAATAAGCCATACCCATTAAACACAGCGCGTTGCTGTCTTCCTCATCCAAAAGATAGTCTGCGCTGTCCACCATAATATTATGCGTATGCTTGCCGCCGTCTAACAAAAGCCTAAGCATATCGATTCTGTTCGGCGCGCCCGCCATTATGCCTATGAGCGGCATAATATACTTGTCCAAATTGAGCTTTGTGTCGCAGTCGATTGCGTTTATCAGAACTTCGACCACGTCTTCCATACAGCCGTAGTTCATTTCCGTTTTGGTAAGAAGCTCCATAGCCTCGTCGTAACGCCTTTCGAAGATAAGGTTTTTTACCCTGCTGAACGCCTTGACCTGCTCGTAGGTAGGCGGTTCTTCCTCGTCCTCGAAAAACGCCCTGCGTTTCAAGTCGAAATCCATACGAAAATAGTCTTCTTCCACGCTCTCCGTTACGTCTTTTGCAACTACGTCCATAACCGAACGGATATTGCTTGTCAAATTAAAGCACTTTATATACACGGCGTAAACCGCGCGCTTCTCCTCGCGAGTGGAAGCGTATTGCATAGCCTCGTTCAAATTAAGTGCGCAAGTCAACGTATCGCCGTCATCCAAAGCCTTTTCGGCAAATACGAGAAGCGTTTGAAGATTAAGTTCCAGATTGATTACTCTGCCCACAGCTTGTCCGTATCCTCCTGCGTAAAGACGTATTTCGTTTCGCAAAAATGACATACCGCCTCTATCTTGCCTATTTCGGCAAGTATATCGTCGCACTCCGCTTTACCCATGCCTCTTATCATATTTTCGATGCGCTCTTGCGAGCAACTGCATTTGAGTTCTATTTCGTTTTCGGCGTAAACTTCCCCTTCCAAATGAGAAAAATAAAATTCGTATATCTCGTCTATGGACTTTTCCGCCATGACGTCGCTGACGTTTGTGAAATTGGTCATAACGTCTTCCAAAATAACCAGCATATCCTCGGTTATCCCCGGCAGCGCCTCGGCGACGATTCCGCCCGCCGTAATACAGCCGTCCTTGTTTACCTTTACGCCGAACGCCGCCGCGCTCTTAACGCCCTCGCTGACTAACAGGTACTTGACGAAATCCTCGGCTATTTCCCCGCTAACCAGTTCGCACCTACCGACGTACGGCTCTTTCAAGCCCAAATCTTTTATTACGCTTATAAAACCTTTGCCGACTCCATTTCCTACGTCCAAATGCCCGTCCGCTTTTAACGGCAATTCCGCGTCGGAGCCGACGACGTAGCCCCTTACTGTGTTAGGCGTACCGGCTATAACGATTTGTCCCAACGGTCCGTCGCCCGATATCGTCAAACTGAAAGAATTGTCTTCCGACTTCAAATTCGCGCCGATATACGCGCCCGCGGTCATCGCCCTGCCCAACGCGGCTGCGGCAAGCGGAGAAAGATTATGGATTTTTATCTCCTCGTTTACTATATCGGTCACGTCTATAAAAGAAACGCGCGCGTATCCTCCGAAAATGCCCGTTTTTATAATTCTATTCACTTATAACCTCTCTATTTTATCGGCAATATCGTCGACGGCGTCCGCAAAAAATTCTATTCGCTTTCCCTTAAAGTCGTCCGCATTGCCGAACCCGTAATTGACGATAGCCACCTTTATTCCGCTAAGCTCCGCGCCCTCTACGTCGAACGCGGTATCTCCTATCAAAATACATTCGGATTTTTCCAGCTTCCGTTCTTCGATTATTGCGTCGATAACCTGCGTTTTGGTATATCTACCCAAATCCGTACGCACGCCGAACACGCCGTCGAATAGGTTGTATATTCCCTTATATTTCAAAATATCTTCGGCAAACTGTTCTCCTTTGGTCGTCGCCAAATAGAGCTTTTTGCCTGCGTTTTTTATTTTTTGCAATTCCTCGCCGATACCGTCGTAAAGCTTGTTTGTTGCCATGAGGTCGACGGTTTTGTATATCTCGCGATAGCGTTTGCTCGCCGCTTCCACTCCGTCGTCGAGATAGCGTGACATAGTCGTTTCTATCGGCGGTCCGATAAATCTTCGCATTTCCTCTTCGGGCGGCAAAGTTAAGTTTAACTCCTTAAACAGCGCGGCGTATACAGAAAATATACACCGACTGCTGTCTATTATCGTTCCGTCCAAATCAAAAAGAACGTTCTTTATCATTTTGTCAAAGCCATCCTTATAACGTATCACTTAAAAGTTCAGCCGCGCGTCGGACGGACGACAGGCGGCAAAGAGGCGGCGGGCGTGTACACAGCCGCACATAACCGAGCCGCACATCCGAGCGTAGCCCGTATCACGCGATGACTATGCTTTAATTTAAATCCGCAAGCTGCGCGTTAAGCTTATCTTTAAGTTCTTTAAGTTTAACGAGTTTTTCTTTTTCCTTTTCTACCATTGCGGGCGGCGCTTTTTGGACGAAGCCCTGATTGTTGAGCATGCCTTGGCTTCTGGCAATCTCCGCGTCCGTTTTTTCAAGTTCCTTGCAAAGTCGCGCTTTTTCCTTTTCAACGTCCACCAGTTCGCCCAGCGGTATGAAAAGTTCCGCGGTTTCTGTAACCGCGCGGCACACCTTTTCGCCTGCTTCCGCCTTGGCGGTTATGAAAGTAACCTTGCTGACCCCCGCCAGTTTTTCTATATAGGTGACGGCGTCTGCAATCGCTTCGGCGTTTTTGGTGAGCACGAATAGGCTGAACTTTTTAGCGGGCGGTACGTTCATCTCCGCGCGCACGTTCCTTATCTTGCTTATTATCTCTTTGACTTGCTCGAACTCGGCGTATTCCGCGTTAAACACAAGCTTTTCGTCGTAAACGGGGTACTGCGCCGTCACTACGGTTTCGCCGAAGTTAAGTTCCGTCCAAATCTCCTCGGTAATAAACGGCACGAACGGGTGCATAAGGCGCAAAATGTTATTGAGCATATATTTGAGAACGCGCAAGGTGTTGAGTTTTTTATCCTCGTCCTGTCCGTAAAGCGCGGGCTTGGTAAGCTCTATATACCAGTCGCAATACTCGCTCCAAACAAAGTCGTAAATTTTCGCTAAAGCCAGTCCTATTTCGTACTTGTCCAAATTTCTGCGAACTTCGGAAATCAACAGTTGGAACTTGGTAAGTATCCACTTATCCGCGCCCGAAAGCTCGCCTAAGCCGTCTGCGACGTCCTTTTCCTTTATATTCATTTCCACAAAGCGCGAGGCATTCCATAGCTTGTTCATAAAGTTGCGTCCCGACTCCATACGGTCGTCGCTGTAACGGATATC
>CAYVEU010000132.1:0-6570 GCA_964450015.1 uncultured Christensenella sp.
TTCTCTACAAAAACGGACGTTTCTCAACGCCCGTTTCAAAAATTACTTTTCCGTCTTGTTTTTGTCCTTGTCCAACTCGAATTTTACTTTCTCTTTTTTTGGATAAATACGCTTAACCGTCTTAAATTTGAACTTCGCCTCCGGTACGTTTTCTCTTAAATACAAGCCCAATTCGTTAAAATCCTTGTCGCCTATTTTGTCGCGTTTTATATAGAAAAATATAGCGATTGCCGCATAAATATAGATAAAACGCTTTTTTACGACTACCGCTTCCATTTGCGAATATTCGTAATTTTCGCAAGATACCAATTCTCCGCCTTTGTCGTAAAATTCCACATTCAGCGCGTTTTCGTCAAAGTGCAGTTTTTGCGCCGCAACGCCGATTTTTTCCAAATCGTGTTTGCACCCGGCAAGCGACGTCCAAACGAACAGCACGACGGTAACGAGAAGAACCGCGCACGTCAGTCCGAAGAATATCAAAATCAAAATAAGGTCGGCAAGAAAATACAGCAGCATTCCCGCGATAAACAGTATCGACATAAGGATAATTTCCCGCAACCCGAAATACCTGCGCATATAGTACATACTGCACTTAAAGTATTCCTTTTTGTCCGTCTTTAATTGCAAATCCATTACCTTTCACCTCGCAATCTCGCATACGTTTCCGCATCCTCGGCAAATTGACTGTCGGGCGTTATATCCGACGTATTTTCGTAAATATACAGTACGCACGGCTTCAACTTAAACATTCTGATAAGCCAATGCGTCTCGAAAAGATTCTGCAAGCTGAACTCCGTAAAGCGAGCGTCCTCGATACTTATCTCGGCGGTACTCTCGTACGACGCGCCCGCCGTGACTATGCCCAAATGCAAATAATTGGTTGTCCCCGAGTCTTTGTTGACGGTATAGCGTAAGCGATTGTACTCGTCTTTGCCGAGCTCGTCGCTTAACGCCGCGCCCAACGCCGCTTTGAACGCTTCGTCCATCTGTTTGTTACCCGTGATTTCCCTGTCGAGCATCTTCGGCGCCGTGACGTCCTGCCAGTTGTAAATATCCAAAAATCCCGTGGCAGTCAAAGAACTCTGTTTTGCAAGCGGACTTCCGTCCCTTTCGCCCGCTTCCGTCGGTATGCCTATCGCAGTCGCCACGACGTTGCTCATAATACAGTTATTCATAGTCACGTCGCTGTATACGTATTCGCCCTCGCCGTTACGCCGACTGGGAATGTATATGCCGAAATTGCTCGTGTTCCTCATTATACACCCGTCAACCGTCAATCCCGCGCTCCCCGTCGAAATCGCATAGTAGCAGTTTTCCAAAACGGAATACTCTATCCTGACGTCGTCCAGTCTTTCGATATCGTCGTCGCCCACCGCGACGGCGGTGCCGCTCAAACCGTTGCTCATATTGATATTGACTATGTTGTCGCCGCGAATAATCGCGTTGGAAATCTTGACGCCGCTCGCCTCGACTTTCAATATCGGCATGGTAGACGAACTCTTGGCGCCCTCGGTCGCGTCCAACATATACCCGTTGCCGTATAGATTCGCCTTTAATTTGAGCGTTTCGAACTCCGACCCCACGGAAATATTGTTTTGCATAACGGCGTTCTCGCCGTCCGCGCACGCCCGCTTCAAATCCTCGTAAGTATAGCAATTGACGCCGTTCGTTATCTTCAAATTCCTGTTGGCTCTTGCCGGTACGCTTTCGTAGAAAGAGTACCGTGCGGTTACCGAAACCGTAAGATTGGATACCCCTTCTACGTCTCCCGTGAGGATTACGTCGTGTCCTTCGACTCTTGCCCAACGCTCGTCGCCAACGGTTATTATAAAGTCGTTCCAGTCCGCGTTCTCGGGATATTGAATGGCTAAGGGCATTACGAAATCGGTCAAATTGCCGTCCTTGTAAACTTTGTTGCCGTATACGCTCTCGGCGGCAATTCCGCGCTTGTCGTCGTTGTCTACGGTGTTCAGGCGGACGTAAGTCACGGGGCGCACCGCTTCCACTGTTATGCTCGAAGAATAATTTCCGCTGCTTGCCGTCAGTTTAACCGCGCCTTGTTGCTTAAACACGACCTTGTTGCCGTCGATTTCCGCAATCTCCGTATTGTCGGAGCGATACTGCACGTCGGGCGTTTCTCCCCGTCTGGTCGCGTCGCGGTAGACGGCGTTCAGATAGAGCGGAAGCTTGCCGATATAATAGACCTTAGCGCCCAGTATATCCGCATGCTCCAAGATTATCTCGTCGTAATCGCACTTTTCCACGGCAACGGGCCGCCCGTCAACGCTTAAAACAGCGCTTTGCGCGCCAGCCGCAAAACGGAATACTCCGCCGCTTATTTCTCCGCCCGCTATTGCCGTCACCTCGCCGTCGAAATCGAAATCGGATATATTAAAGTCGCCTCCGACCGCGAATTTATCGCCGTAAGCGGAAATGCCCTTGACGACGGTCAACGTCTTTTTCGCAGTGAATTGCTCGCAGGTCACGGTTATCTCCGCCGTCCCTGCCTTGCGCGCGGTCACTATTCCGTTGCCGTCCACGCTCAATACCTCCGGCGCCGAGCTGCTCCACGCAAGATTGCTTATTTCCGCGTCCGCAGGCTCCAAGACGGCTTTGAGCGCCCGTCTTTCTCCCGTGCCAAGTGCGTTCGAGCCGTTTATATCTATGCTTATTCCGTTGAGTCGGTCGCACTTGACGTAAAAATTGCACCGCGCGGTTTTTCCCGCTTCCACCGTAGTCACGACCACGTCGAACGTGCAATAGGTATAAAATTTGATAAGCCCCGTGTCGTCGACTTCCACGGGATTTGCTATCTCGTCCCCGAAACACTGAACGTTTTCCGTCGTCCATTTGACGGCTTTATTCCTCGCGCCGTTGGGATAAACGGTCGCCACCAATTTAAATTCCTCTTGACTTAGGCTCAACTCGCGCGTCTTGGTCGTATCGACGTTTAACGACACGCCTTCGACCGCAATATACGCCTCGTTGCTGATGACCCCCGCCGCGACCAAAACGCCCGCGACTATGATAAGAGGAAGTAATAAAAGCATTGCCACAACTATCTTTTTCATAACGCCCTCCTACGGTACGATCCTATCGTATTTTTTATCGACGGTAAGGAACAAGACAGTCACGGTAATCGCGGCTATAACCAAACTTACGCCGTTCAAAATAAGGTATATACCTCTTATTCCCATATCCATCGCGCCCATTGGCAGATAGGAAAATACCATTGCGATAAGTCCGTATATAACCGCTATCGCTATACCCAATATAATGGAATTAGAAACGTTTTTGCTCGGGTTTGTCAGCTCGCCCTCGCCGTTGACGTCGAATACTGGCTTTTTCATATCGCTTAGAATTGCCACGCACGACTGGCTTATTATTATAAACGCCGAAATAAAGAAAATACCGACTACGTCCACGAACCCCATAAAATTGCCGTACTTTTCTCCTCCGAACGCCGCCCAAGTGACAAGGCAGGACAGCAAACTGCTGCTAGCAGCCACCATAAAGTAAAGAGTCATTTTCGCCAGCATCTGCAACTTGTAGGGAATGGGCATAATCTTAGTCAAATAAAAGGTTGCGCCGTTACGGCTTATCGTAGTCGACGCAAAACTCACTATAATGGTGTCGAAAATAAGCACGACCATTAACGTAAGTCCGGGGATAATCGCTCCGCCAACCGCGGCGTCTCCGACCGCCACCGCCAAATTGTTGCAAAAGTACACCATAAACGGCGCGGCTATCGCCATAGCAAGATACTGAAACGAATAGTTGAACGAACGGAATATAACCTTTAATTCCGTATCGAATACCGTCCTGAACTGACTTTTGACCGTGTTCTTTACGCGTTTTTTTGTAAACGCTTCCCGTCCGCGCTCCAAGCTCTTTAAAAGGATATTGTAGTAACTCCGCCACGACAGCGCCAAACTCAACGCCCCGATACCCGCCGTAATCAAAATGGAAAACAGCACGCTGAGCCCCACTTTTTCGCCGTACAGAATATTCGCAAACCAGCTTGCGGGGATAAACGAACTCGCTATGCTCTTTACTTTGAGCAAAAACTCCTCGCTGAATAAGACGTTGGCGTTAGCCGTTTGGTAATATTCCAAAATCCCTCTCAACAAAAGCATATAAATGGAAAACGCCGCGACTAAAAGGATTATCGTAAGCGCAAGCTTCAATCCGAATTTGTTTTGCAGGTGGTTGTTGAGATACATGACCGGCACCGCAATTATGTTTGCGATAAAGAACGGTATGAAGCTTATGAAAATGGAAATTACTATGCCGATAAAATAATACCCGACGTTCGCGCCGGTGAACACGCCGTAAAAGACGTACAGCGGCAAGGTAAACAAAAACGAAACTATGAGATTGTTTATGAAAACGAACGTCGCTTTCGCCATATAAAGTTCCATTCCGTCTATGGGAAAGCGCAGCAAAAGTTCGTTGTCCACGTCGTAAAACAGCGTTTTTATGATATTTCCCGTACAGGTGAACAGTTGCACGAGCATACTTGCGACGGTCGCCACGACCAAAAACTCGTACCGCATGGGAACCGACCCGCGCAGTATCATCGAACTTACGAAATACGTCGCCAAAACGTACACGCAGTAAATAATCGCGTCGAAAACGAGGTTCAAAGCAAATACTCCCCACGCCTTACGGCTTGGGCTCTTTCCCAGTCCGAACTTCCCCCTGAACTCCATTTTGAGAGTGATAAGGAAGTTATTCATCGTTAGCCCCCGTTTCGTTTTCCTTAGCCGAAACGACCGCCGATTCCTCGTCGGCAAACGTCACGTTCTTTTCAAGCTCCAAAATGGAAAGTATCTTTTCCCTGTCCATACCGGTAGCGGTATAGAAAGTCTCTTCCAGCCGCGCCTGATTTTCCTTGTTTCCCGCAAGTTCCATAACTTCTATAAGTTTGCCGTCGTTGATTATAGCCACTCGGTGACACAGCTTTTTGACAAGATCAAGATTATGCGAGGAGAAGAAAACCGTATTGCCCTTTGCGCAATGCTCTTGCATATACAAAACTATCTCCGCCATCGACTGCGGGTCGAGTCCCATCATCGGTTCGTCCAACACCCAAAGCTTCGGCTCGTGAATGAGCGCGGCGGCGATACAAATTTTTTGCTTCATACCGTGGGAATAGCTCTTTATCTGCCTGTCTACCGCAAAACGCAAATTGAAGAGGTCGAGATATTTATCCAACCGCTCCTCTCGTTCTTTACCCACCTTGTAAACGTCGGCAACGTAGTTGACGTACTCCCTGCCCGTCAGTTTTTCGATGACAGAATGGTTGTCGGGCACGTAGCCTAAATTCATTTTCGCTTTTATAGGCTCTTTCCTTACGTCGTGCCCGCAAATCTCTATCTTGCCCTCGTCGAACGGCAGTATCCCCGTAAGACACTTGATGGTAGTAGACTTGCCCGCTCCGTTTTTTCCCAAAAAGCCGAATATTTCGCCCTCTTTGACCTCTATCGACAATCCGTCAACGGAATATCTCTCGCTGTGCGGATACTTCTTCCTCAAATTCTCTATCTTTAACATTTTTCTTATCTCCGTAAAATCAAAAATTCGCCCGTCTTAATCGGACCCTGCAACAAACTCTTTCCCAAAAAATCGTTAATCTATTGCAGTAATACGAACCGCGGTTTGACGACAGCCGCGCATGCGCTCTTTAAGCGTAAAAAC
Source organism: uncultured Christensenella sp. (assembly GCA_964450015.1). GTDB lineage: Bacteria > Bacillota > Clostridia > Christensenellales > DTU072 > CAG-1782. Next base: position 5,701 of record CAYVEU010000132.1, read on the forward strand.
ACGCTCGCCTTCACGCAGCCGTCTTTCTTGAAGAACGTTCTTTGCGAAAAATAACATATAAGTAAAAACCCCGCCATAATAAGGGCGAAGACTAAAATCATAAGGCAAACTACCGGCAAGACATGCGAGAAAGCGTAATTCGACAAAGAAAACACGCCGCGAACGCCGGCCGCCGACAAAATGGAAATCCCGGACGAAACGAGAAGGAACGCCAAACTCCAAAACGTCCTCCATAAAGAAGCGGTAAGCAAGGCAACCTTACGCCATAAAGTCTTTATGTTCGCACGAAAAACAAACGCCGTGATAACGGCGATCGCATTGCAGTGTGTACATAAAAACAAAATCAGCTCTTCCTGCATACGGTTTCCTTATATATATTATAATATTATATACTAACATTATAAACTTGTCAAACGTAGTTTTTAACCAAGCAATTTCATATCCGAACTCGCCTAAATAACTCTTTTGCGTGCCTTTTGTCTCATCTTACCCAGGAATACGCCTGTAAACGAACGTCAGCTTCGCCAAAATTCATCACAAAATAGATTATTTAAGGTGCGAACAATTTTAGCGTTGCGGATTTACATTCAGACAAGGCAAAGTCCGCAGGCAAGCCTTGGATGACTTGGCAAGGGCTTTAACGCGGTATCAATTCTAAATCCGCCCGATAAAATCGGGTTCGGATATGGAATTACTTGGTTAAGGTTGTCAATAACGATTGCCGCTATCGTTTTTTGGGTAAAATCATTGACTTTTTTATAACTTATGATATAATTAACACAAACAATTACTTTTACAAAAAAGGAGATATCGATTATGAAATACGTTTGTTCAGTTTGCGGTTACACCAGCGACACTCTTCCCGATGCA
>CAYVEU010000133.1:0-6436 GCA_964450015.1 uncultured Christensenella sp.
AATAAAACAATATGGAGGCAGTTTTATGAAAGGTAAAGTGAAAAATATCAAGGTAAACAAGAAGAAAGTAATTATTCTTGTTTCGCTCGTCGCCTTGCTTGTTGCGACAGGTTGTTTGAATTATTTCCTGACAGTTAGAAATAACCAAACAAATCAGCCCGACAGCTCGTTAGACGTTGCGACTCCGACGTTCTTCGAAACGTATAGGACGGATAGAGAAGCGACGAGAGCGCAGGAAATTCTCTATTTAGAGGATATAATCGCAAGTGCGAACGCCGACGAAACCACTATATCCGACGCGCAAAATAAAAAGCTTGAACTTGTCGGAATGATGGAAACGGAACTTGCATTGGAAGGGTTGATTAAAGCGAAAGGTTTTCCAGATTGCGTAGTAACAATGAGCAGTAACAACGTAAACATAGTAGTGCAAGATAGCGAACTCGCGTTGGATGAAGCGGCGCAAATACTTAACATAATAGTCAGCGAAACGGATTACACGGCAAGTAGCGTATATATTATACCTTATGTATAAAATCCAATACAGTTTACGGGTCGGCGAAACAAGCGCCGACCCGTTTTTATATTTACATTTAAAATTATTATTATGTGACAAAATAACGGTAACTATTGCGACGCCCATATCGTTTAATACTTGCGTTTCAGTTCGCATGTATGGTATAATGCAAAAGAGGCAATTATGAAAGAACCGATTAGTCAAACAGATTTAATACGATATAAAAAGATGATTATTTCCTTTGTCAATACCGCGATAGCACATACCGACGGCGTTGTCAGGGAATATGACGTAGTGAAGTCTAAATTGGGCGTAGCTACGATGAACACTAAAAATATTCACGTCTACATAGCTGATAATGCGGTAACCGTTGATATTTTTATCAGCGTTTTGTACGGTTATGCCGTCCCTGACGTAGTATGTAAATTGCAGGAAGCGGTTATCGAACATATAAAAGAAAGCACTCCGTTTAAGGTAAAAGACGTCAACGTCAACGTTTCCGGTGTGATTTTCGGATTGTAAAGAGGAAAAAATGTCTAGAAAGGTTGCAAGAGAAAACGCCTATAAATTAATTTTCGAATTTCTTTTTTGCGGCATGCCAAACGATAGAACGAAATCCGTTCTCGCATCGGGCGATATGGATAACGCGGATATAGAATATATGGAGAAAGCGTATTTCGGAGTCATCGAGCATCAAGAGGAACTCAATCAAATTATCGCAAAATATTCACGCGGATTCGACTTGGAAAGGATATATAAGCCGGATTTAAGTGCATTGCTTTTAGCATTGTACGAAATTAAATACATGGACGATATACCTGCGGCGGTATCCATTAACGAAGCGGTCGATTTAGTAAAGCGGTATTCTACCGACAAAAGCAACGTTTTTGTTAACGGAATTTTGGCAGCTGTTTACAAAGATTCGGTTGGAGGTAATAATTGACGATAATCGACGGTAAAGAGGTTTCTTTAAATATTAAAGCCGCACTTAAATTGCGAGTAGAGGAACTTAAAAACAAAGGCGGCAAATGCGGTCTTGCTGTGATAATCGTAGGTGAAGACGCCGCTAGCAAGGTTTACGTCAGGAACAAGATTCTTGCATGTCAAGAGGTGGGGATAGAAAGTTTTCATTACGAGATGCCTGAAAATGCCACGGAAGACGATATAATCGGTATTATAAACCGCCTTAACGCCGATAACTCGGTAAACGGTATTTTAGTACAGTTGCCGTTGCCGAAAGGCTTGGACGAACGAAAAATTTTGGCGTGCATAGATCCTAAAAAAGATGTGGACGGTTTCAGTTCTTATCAAATGGGCAAACTCGTTTTGGGTGAGCCGTGTTTTCCGAGTTGTACCCCGAGAGGCGTTATAGAACTTTTAAAAGCGTACAACGTAGAGATGAGCGGCAAGCATGCCGTCGTCATCGGCAGGAGCAATACTGTTGGAAAACCAATGGCGTTAATGCTTCTGAAAGAGAACGCTACGGTCACGGTTTGTCACTCAAAAACCGATAATTTAAAGGAAATAGCTTTGCAAGCGGATATATTGGTAGTTGCAATAGGCAAGGGCAAATTTGTTACGGCGGATATGGTACGTTCGGGGGCTGTGGTTATTGACGTCGGGATGAATAGAATCGACGGAAAGCTGTGCGGTGACGTGGATTTCGATAACGTAAAAGATAAATGCTCGTTCATTACACCCGTGCCCGGCGGCGTTGGTCCTATGACGGTAACAATGCTCATGAAAAATACGGTGGACGCGGCTTGTGGCAATGTCTAAACGCGACTATATTACTGTTGAAGAGCTCAATTTTTATATAAACAACGTTTTTCTCAATGAAGAATTACTTCACAACGTTCCGGTTGTCGGAGAAGTGAGCGGTTGTTCCGTAGTCGGTGGGCACTGCTATTTTACGCTAAAAGACGCAAAATCTCAAATAAGAGTTTGTTTTTTTAACTGTACGGGTAGATACGTTCCGCACAACGGAGCAAAAGTACTGGTACGAGGAAGCGTTGATTATTATATCAAAGGTGGTCAAATCAGCGTAAAAGCTTACGACGTCACGTATTTTGGCGCAGGACTTTTGCATATGCAATTTGAGGAACTGAAAGAGCGTTTGGAGAAAGAGGGTCTGTTTAGAGAAGAGCACAAAAAACCAATTCCCAAAACTCCGAAGCGTGTGGCGGTTATTACCAGTTTAAAGGGCGCGGCGGTTCAAGATTTCATTACTACGGTTAGAAAGTATAATAATCTGGTGAATATAACCGTTATAGACGTAAGAGTGCAAGGGGATAACTGCGTATCCGATATTATTACCGCATTGCTAAACGCTGACGAATACGGTTTTGACATTTTGGTTTTAGCACGCGGCGGCGGATCGTACGAAGATCTTTTTTGTTTTAACGACGAAAAACTAGCGCGCGTAATCTATAATCTACATACGCCTATAATCAGTGCGATAGGGCACGAAACCGATTACACTTTATGTGATTTCGTTGCTGATTACAGGGCGATAACGCCTACTGCTGCGGCGGAAATAATCGGTTACAGCGTGCAGGATATTAAAGTTTCGTGCCTCGAAAAACTCAAATATATATCGAATTTTGCAAATAATTTGATATCAACGAATATTGAAGAATTTACCGATACTGTGCATGAAATGCAAGATCGCGTAAGTCTAATTTTAGATAAACAGTATAGAATTATCTTCAATATCGGCGAAAAAATGAAAATTTATCTAAAAGTGCAATTTGAGAGAGAAAAGGCGAAAATTCAACATATAATTACCAGTTTGGAGCGTATTTCGCCATTAAAGTTATTAAAACAAGGTTATTTTAGAATACTTAAAGACGACGATTACGTCTATAAAATTGAAGATTTGCAAATAAATGATGAAATCAAAATTTTGGGATATGATGGAGAAATCGACGCAAAGATTATCGATATAAGGAGCAAAAAATGAAGTACGAAGAAAATATTCGTGAAATGGAAGAAATTGTCAGAAAGATGTCTGACGAGGCGATTAGCGTAGAAGAAGGTTTGAAACTCTACGAGCGCGGTATTTTATTGGCGAAAGAAAGTTTGGCGGAGCTCAACTCATATAAAGGGAAGATGGAAATCCTAAATAAGAATCTAGCCGAGCTCGTAGCCGAAACGGAGTGTGAAGACGATGACGATAATGAATAAATCCGAGAAAATAGAAAAAGCACTTTCGGATTTGTTCGAAGCAAAGAAATCGAGTTACCCGCAAGCACTTTTTCATGCAATGACTTATATGGTTTTTTCCGACGGAAAACGCGTTAGACCGTATTTGATGTTGCTTTCAGCGGAATTTTTGGGAGTAGATGCAGACGCAATAATGCCGCTTGCAATTGCGCTCGAACTTATACATACTTACAGCCTTATTCACGACGATTTGCCATGTATGGACGATGACGATTATCGTCGGGGGAAACCGTCTTGCCACAAGGTGTTCGGGGAGGCAATGGCGGTACTTTGCGGTGACGCGCTTCTCAATTTGGCTTACGAAACCATGTTGGAGGCGGCAGGCAACGACGTTAATTTGATTTCCGCAGCTTCTTTTATAGCAAAATGTGCAGGGGTGGAAGGAATGGTCGGAGGGCAGGTATTGGAATTTTCCAAAGAAAAATTTGACGAAAATGAAATTACGGAATTTTGTATGAAAAAAACGGGCGCGCTTATTAGAGCTGCGATTTTAGCTCCTGCATATTTGGGATGTGACGGAAAAAAGTTTTCGGCGCTAAGTTCGTACGCGAATGCCGTCGGGCTCAATTTTCAATTAAGAGATGATTTATTAGACGAGAAAAAAGAGGAAAAGAAATCTTATTTAGCTGTAATGGGTAAAGAATATACGGTTGAAATCTCAGAAAGACTTGATAATTTGGCAAAAAAAGCGTTAGCTAATTACGATGATGCGAAACCGCTTATAGAATTTTCGGAATTCTTAACAAATAGAAAAAAATAGTTTAATGAAGAATTGTCAATCCTTTGGCAGTAATTTTCTTAAAAATTTTTTAATAAAACGATAGATTAATTTTTTAACACCGGTAAGCTCCCCATGGGGCGCGGCGGTCCGATCGGCAAGGTTTGCCCCTACCTTGACAAACGATATCGTTTTTGCTAACCGAATTTTCTTAAAAGAAAAGGAGGTAAGCTATGTCAGTTTATGAAATACTCTCTCTATCTCTCCAAATAGCCGGTATTCTCATAACCGTATTACTAAACCGCCACAGCTGACGCTCCTAATGTTCAGTTTAGCAAAAGCAATATTACTTGTCAAGTCCGAGAATCGCAAGGGTTTTTGCCGCTACCAATCCCTAGCCAATGGTAAACCTTGCAATTATAATGTCAATATGGTAAAATATTCCAGAACAAAGGAGATTATATTATGGCTGAAGAATTAAAATGCCCGATTTGCGGCGAACCAACATATTCAAAGTATGGCAATTATAGAAGCGACGGATTATGCGCATATCATGGCAGATTAGCATATAACGGAGAAATAGAACAATGTCCTAATTGTGGTGCATGGCACCCAAGTGAAGAAGAATGCAATTGTTTAGAGGAAGATATTTTTAATGATTATTCCGATATTGAAGAAAGTCAATGTTTAATTTGTGGAGAAGAAAGCTACGGCTATCTGCTGTGCAAATCATGCTATCATAAATATCAAAACCAAAAAATTCTTATTGAATTAAATGTAAATCCTAAAATGGAAACTAAATTAATAAATTCACAAAGTTTTTCCCGGACTCAAGAAAAAAAACTTACATGTATTATATGCGGAAAACCTTCCAATGGAAATCATTTTTGTCAATCTTGTTATAATAAATACAAAAATAGAGAAATTGAAGTGCATTTCAAAAATTGTGGAGAATCCTACATATCGGACAAGTATTGTAACAAAAAATATACTTGCGATGACGGTAGGAAAGTAAGAAGTAAATCCGAAAAAATAATTAGTGATTTTCTATTCAAATATAAAATTAGGGCTGTTTATGAAAAAACGGTTTACTACTATCCACACAATGGGGAACCGATAGAACTTCATCCAGATTTTTATTTGCCAGATTATGAGCTTTATATTGAACACAATGGCTTAGATACTCAATCATATAAAGACAATAAAAAGCAAACGGAGAAAATGTATAGAGAAATGAAACTTAATATAATTGTAACGACCGAAAGCGATTTAGAAAATATTGAAAAAAAATTAAAACCCATATTAAGAATAAATTAAAAAAGAGGCAAAATGCCTCTTTTTTAATCTCCGAATAAAGAGTTGCGATCTTTTTTCTCCAGTTTACGTCCACCTCGATTAAAATCAGCTGCGAGTAAAGAATTAGCATTTTGCCTTCCTCGTTCTACTTTTCCCATCTTATAAGCAAGTTCGCGCAGCTCTTTTTTAGGATTTTCCATTATAGAAATTTCCGCTGTGATGATTTTTCTTTGCCATAATAAATACCTCCAGCGTCGGTCGCCACTCATTTAATTTTTTGTATATCCACGCTATGGCAAGCGTTTCAATCGTTTGTAGTGGTTAGACGTCTGACCGTTATTCGATTTCGCCCCAATCAAGAAACAAGAGCTCTTTACGTTTCTGAATAGGGGTCAACCATTTTTGTTTTCCGTCCGCGGATGTTAATACGGCGGTTAGAATATTGTTGGAGCGGTAAAGATAACGTTTCATCTGCTACTTCAATTCCTCGTAAGAGTAGAACTGTTGATATTTATAAAACCGCTCGTTGTCGTTCCGGTGGGAGCGTTCCACTTTTCCGTTATGCCGTGGGGTTCGTGGCTTAATCGTCTTTTGTTCGATACCGTTCAGCTCGCAGAACATATCAAGCAAATGTTTTCGCTTAGCTTCACGAGTGTAGGTAAATTCCGAGCCGTTGTCCGTTT
>CAYVEU010000134.1:0-2195 GCA_964450015.1 uncultured Christensenella sp.
GTATTACGCCCTAAGGGGGCAGCGCAAACTACCAGCACGGCTGGTAGTTATGATTATATTTTGCTAACGCAAAGTTATATTGCTTGCGATGCAAGCAAGTTTATTTGCAAGCAGGCTTGCAGTTATATTTTTAGCCTAAGGGCTAAAAGTTAAGGATAATATTTATCCTCAATGCGCCGTGGCGCATATAACTTGCCGTAAGGCAAATATAACTCCGCCATGGGCGGAATATAACTCGGCGTTAGCCGAATATAACTTCGCCTTAGGCGTTATATCGTTTTGCTCCGGCGGAGCAATTTTTCCTATTGACTAAATTATAATTTCAGTTTATAATAGTTACATAATAGATTATTATGCGTAATTATAACTATCGCATAAGGAGGCATTATGAAATCGTTTAGGAAACTAGCTGTGATTTTACTTGCTATTATCATGGTTACGGCGTTGTTTGCTTGCGGCGGAAAGCCCGGCGGAAAGGAACCCCCGATAATTCAGACAGGAGAGTTGACGCCCAGCACCATGAAATTGGAGTTGCAGGATATACCCGATTACAGCAAACAGGCACAAAACTGGGACCCTGCAAAGATATCCTATCAAGATACGTCCGCGCAGGAGGCAAAACTCGACGCTAGGATAAAGCAAAAGCAAGAAGATTACGAAGAAAATCCCGACGTAGCGTCCATAGTTAAGATTTTCATCAATTCCAAGGCGACCGAAATTATCGACTATATGGCGAGAGCGGCGCTGCCCGTAGGCAAAATGGAAGCGACCGTAGATTACCTTGCGGGCGAGGAAAACGTCACTACCGATCAGATAGAAGCGATAGTCAACGATTTGGTGAACAACGGCAAGAAGCTCGACGTCAAGCAAACGAACGGTTGGTCGTTCTTCGACGATTGGGAACTTTACGACAAACTTCAAGAGGTTGCCGACGGCACTAACAGCCACGACAGCGACAAAGACAACGTAAAGCGCCAATATAGAAACATGGCGAGAAAGATTTTCGAAATAGGAATGACGGGCGCGGAATTCGGAAGAGTAGCCACGCAAGAATTGTTGTACGCTACGCTTGTCGTCAATAAGATGGCGGGCGAAGATATAAGTTTGGATTCCACATACAATACGAAATTCAACAACTATTGCCGCGAAGCGCTCGATTATGAAACTTTGGTTTATTTGAGAGCGTTTAACATGCTATATTCGGACAAATCGTCGTACGATCCCGATCTCCATAAGGACGGCAAGAAAAACTGCGTAAAATTATACGCGTATTATTACGAATACGGTTACAACGACTATAAGTCCCAAACCGACGACGAGTTCGAAAAGCAATTGGAATACGGTCATTACGAATCCGGTGAAATGTCGAACGAGCAGTGGTTGGACTACGTCGACCTTCAACGCAAAAGCTATATTAAAGCGTATCGTTATTCCAACACTTTCTATAAGGATTTCTACATCACTCATTTGAACTTCCAAGGAATAGTCGAAGACCAAGAATTGATAGTTTACAATATCATAAAATGGAACAATTTGAGCTATACCGACGAGATGCGTAAGGCTCTCAACCCCGAGAACCAATATGCGGGACTTACGGGACAGCTTAACTTTACGGACTGGTTGTATTGCTACTCCGCCGATAAAACCGTGATGACCGAATATAACGATGCGGCAAGACAAAAATATCAGGCGGAACACAACAATCAAAGCGTCGAGAGACAAAAAGAAGGCGAATTCCAAGTTAATATGCAACAACTAAAAGCCGTCTACTATCTCTTGGATAAAATGAGCGCCGCCAACTTGACCAATACTTTGTACTTCCAAGTATATTCTTACAGCGGCGAGGTTGCGAAGACCGGACAGCAATATACCAAGAATCAAGTTTTGATTAAAGTCGGGCAAAAATATGCGGAAGACGTCGTGGCGATAGAGCAAGGTTTAACGGGCAGCGACGTCACGGCTTTCGCTGACGGCAAACTGGATGTATTGAAGAATCAGCTCACCAGCAACTACGGTAAAGCAAAAGTAACGGATAACGCTGCCGGCGCGAAAGACGTAGATTGGGCAGCTATCAAAGTCACCGTAAAGGAAACGATAGACGCAGACTATTCTTCCTTAAAGGGACAGGCAAAAGTGGACAAAATGGAGCAAACGCTCATCAGAAAGAAGTACAAGAATTGCGGCGCAATAGTTGG
>CAYVEU010000134.1:2205-6431 GCA_964450015.1 uncultured Christensenella sp.
CGACGAATACGGCACGCCCGAAGCGGAAGAGTACGATACGTCGCATAAATTGTCGCTGTTCTTGAACGACTATCAAATTATATTGAGATATATGGCGGGACAAGCGACGTTATCCTTCCAAGGACAAGCCGCAACGACGGCAACCGCCAAAAACGCTTATGAAATCAAGGTATACGACTTGTCGGTCAAGAATACTTGGACGGTTGGATATAAAGGCGATCTGCAAAGCGTAGAAACGGAAGGCAAACCCGTGTTTACGGAAATAAGATCCGTTTCCGCGCAAGCAGGCGAGAAGCTTTTGAGCTCCAAGAACGGTGAAACCGACAAGAAGTGGTGGCAGGCAGGCAGTTCCGATTCCAGCGGTTCCTGCCCCGCGAGAGCGAAGTGGCACGTTACGGAAACGGCTTCTGGCGTGTCGGGTGCAACCGGACCTTATACCTATACCTATGAGTTTGCCGGTTGGTATTTGGACCAAGCTTGCAAGTTTGAGTTCAACGAGAACGACACCATATCTTTCGATTTGACGTTGTACGCAGGATATAATATCAAAAAAGAGAAAGGCACTAAGTAGAAATAATCGTAAATAACGATAAAGTCAAGGCTGTTTGTAACTTGCAAACAGCCTTGATGATGTTTATTCAACTTGTTGCGACCGCTGTCGTATAACGTATTTTAAAGGCGGTTGAATTATAAGAAGGGAAATTCAAGAGTGAAGATAATAGAAGTAAAAGATTTATACAAATCTTACGGTGACGTCAATGCTGTAAACGGTATTTCGTTTGACGTAGACAAAGGCTCGCTTTTTGCATTTTTGGGCGTCAACGGCGCGGGCAAGAGCACCACGATAAACATACTTTGCGGCGCGTTGCGGGCAACGAGCGGAGATGTCGTTATTTGCGGTAAAAGCTTGGATAAATCTCCGGAAGAGATAAAAAAACGTATAGGAATAGTTTTTCAAGAGTCGGTTTTGGATAAAAAATTGACTGTGGAAGAAAATTTACGTTCCCGCGCGGCTTTGTACGGTTTATCGCCCAAAGAGGTTAAGGATAGAGTACGAGAAGTTACGGAAGATTTTTGTTTGACCGATTTGAGAAAGCGAAAATACGGGAAACTGAGCGGCGGACAGCGTAGGCGTGTGGATATTGCAAGAGCGTTATTGAACCGCCCCGAGATACTCTTTTTGGACGAACCCACGACGGGATTGGATCCTGCTACGCGCGGGCTGGTTTGGGAGCTTTTGGAAAAGCGGCTGGAAAACGGACTGACGGTATTTTTGACGACTCACTATATGGAAGAATCGGTAAGAGCGGAAAAAATCGTCATTATCGACGAGGGGAAAATCGTCGTCAGCGGCACGCCCGACGACTTGAAAAGTCAATTTACCGGAGATATTTTGAGAATAGTATCGTCGGTAGACGAGCGTACGGAAGCAGTGTTAAAAGAAAACGGCTTTAAATTCAAATATCTCGGCGGAGCGTACGACGTCGAGTTGTCCGATTGCCGTCAAGGTGTGGACTTTTTGGCAAAACACCCCGAATTTTCCGATTTCGAGTTGTTAAAGGGAAATATGGACGACGTATTTTTGAACGTGACAGGCAAGAGCATTGCCGAAAACAGGAGCTAAACGTATGAAGTTGAACGACTTAAAAAACGATGTTTTTGCGATTTTAGAGTTTACAAAGAGGAATATTTTAGCGTTTTTCAGAGAGCGCGCAACGGTCTTTTTTTCTATACTGAGTCCGCTTATCGTTTTGATGCTATACGTTTTCTTTTTAGGCGACGTCCAAGTCAATTCCATAAAATCGGCTTTGCCGCAGGGGATTTACGTTGACGACAAGTTAATAAAGGCGTTCGTAGACAGCTGGCTTATTGCGGGTATTATGTGCGTCAGCTGTATGACGGTTGCGCTTAACTCTATGCTCGTTATGGTAAGCGACAAGGAAAACAAGCTATTCCGTGATTTTACGAGTACGCCGGTAAAACCGTACGTGCTTACTTTGGGCTATTTTATATCCTTTTATTTAATAACTTTCTTGATTTGTTTCGGCGTTTTGGTGGTAGGTATAATCTATTTGGCTGCGTGCGGTTCGCTCTATATTACCGCTAAGGACTTTTTTATCACGTTCGGAATATTGCTTTTGTCGGTAACCAGTTCGACTCTCATACTTATGTCGATAATGAGTTTTATGAAATCGGGCTCGGCAAGCGGAGCGTTCAGCGGTATATTCAGTGCAATTTCCGGCTTTATCGTCGGTGCTTATATGCCGGTAAGTATGTTTCCCGAGGTGATAGCAAGTTTAACAGTAATAGTCCCCGGAACGTCTACCGGCGGACTTTTCCGCAATTATTTAATGCGCGGCGCACTGGAAAAGATGGGCGAGAATTTACCCGAGGCGTTTGCCAACGGAATAAAGAGCGAATTCGGTTTCGATATGGAGTTTTTCGGCAAAACGCTGGGCATGAATTTTATGTGGATATATCTTGCCGCCGGCATAGTCGTGTTTTTGGCGGTAAACATTATATTGGGGATAGTTAGAAAGAAAAAAGCGTTAAACTAATAGAGAGAGAATTGCCCTGCGGACAATCCCTTTCAGGGGAGAAAAAAGAGAAAGAAGCGTTTCCTGACGGAAACATGAAGTAACTTCGTTATGAAGTATTGCCAAACGGCAATATGAAGCGCGTCTATGACGCATTGAGGATAAAATTAAAGGATAGATTGTGGGGTGCACCCCACATTGCGGTCTATCCTTGTTTTTACTTACCTGAACCCTCATCCGTCTCGCGTTGCGAGCCACCTTCCCCCTTGGAAAGGTGGAAGTTTTTTATAGTGATAAAGGCTGTTTTCTTGAAAAAGCTTCCCCTTTCAACACGCTTTTGCGAAGTGAAATCGGCTCATAAAAGGGGGAGGCTCCGCCGATAGGCGGTGGTGAGGGTATTATTTTCTTATCCTTAACTGCCCCAAAGGGGCTTGCACTGATAGGGCAATTCTCTTAAAGTTGCTCGGGCAGAGCAATTTTTTCTTCGCCGTCGTTAAAATACAAAATCCCCAAAGTATGCTCGCCGCAATGGCTGGCTATCGTGCCGCCCGCGCGCGTAAATTCTATACGTTCAAAACCCGCTTCTTTGCAGGCGTTTTCCGCGGCTTCGAGCATTTTCGGAGTTGCGGTAGTGTATGTTATAAAAACCAAACTTTTGTCGGGTGTGTTAAATTCGTTTAAGGTGTCGCGGCAGTATTTGGCTACTACTTGTTCTATTTTGCCGCGGTATTTCTTGTCGGCGTCCATTTTGCCGTCGGCAACCATAATGCGAGGGCGCAGTTTCAATAAATTTGCACCAAAATACTGTAAGCTTGAACATCTTCCGCCCATGTAGAGGTAGTCAAGGCGTTCTATTTCGAAAGATACTTGCAATTTTTCACGCCGAGCTAGCAATTTTTCGTATATTTCTTTTGCCGACAATTCGGTTGTGGTCGCCAGGCGTCTTGCATAGATTGCAAGCTGAGCGATTCCGGTGGAAAGTACACGGCTGTCTACGACGTAGACGTTTTCCAAATTTTCGGCAACGGCGCAGGCGTTTTTGTAGCAACTGCTTATTTCCGACGATATGGAAACGTGTATTATTGCGTCGTATTCCTTTAATATATCGGTAAAAAATTCGTTGTATTCAAACTGATTGACGGCATTGGTTTTCGGAAGTACGCCGGTTTGTGCAACGACTGAAAAAATTTCTTCCGTCGTCATGTCGCCGTCTTTTATGGCTTTTCCGTTCAAGTTTATGCCGAGAGGGACTGTTTTTATGTCAAATTCTTTTAAAAGTTCTGCGGTAAGGTCAACTGTGGTTTCTGCAGTTACAGCTAATCGCATTGGATTTCCCTCCGTAAAATAGGTAATTATAACTATGATAAAGGATTTGCAAAAAATTGTCAAGCAATGGCTTAAAATAGCTTTAAACCATAAAGAAAAACGGACTGCCTGTGAATCAAGCAGTCCGCGCTATACAAACTTAAATAAATTACGCTTTACCGTTGCAGCCGAGAACTTCTACGAGCTTGTGGCGTACGATTTCTTTGACGGCCAAACGCGCGGGCCCGAGGTATTGACGGGGGTCGAAGTGAGAGGGGTTATCCTTGAAGTACTTTCTGATAGTCGCGGTGACAGCCATACGGATATCTGAGTCGATATTTATTTTGCAAACAGCCATAGTAGCGGCTTTTCTGAGCATTTCTT
>CAYVEU010000135.1:0-6412 GCA_964450015.1 uncultured Christensenella sp.
ACGCCCATAACCGACGCCATCATAAGCCCTCTCGTCCAACCGCTGCTATCGCCCAAACAATAGAGATTTTTAACGGACGTTTTTAAGTCGGAGTCCATCTTTATACGATTGCTGTAAAATTTGATTTCTGGGGCGTATAATAATGTCTCACTGCTTGCAAAACCGGGAACAACTTTATCCACTTGCTCGATAAAGCTCAAAATGCTTATCATAGTTCTATACGGTATTGCGCTCGTTATATCGCCCGCTACCGCGTCGGGCAACGTGGGTCTGACGTTCCCTTGTGAAAGTTCCTTTTCCCACGTTCTCTTACCGTTCCTTATATCCCCTAAGCGTTGCACCAAAATATTGCCGTCGCCCAACATATTCAAAAGCTGTCCGACCTTTTTCGCGTAAAGAATAGGCTCGTTAAACGGTATGCTGAAATGATGAGAACATAATATCGCAAGATTGGTATTGTCAGACTTTCTATCCTTATAGGAATGTCCGTTTACTACCGCAAGGTCATTTTCATAATTTTCCTGCGACACGTATCCGCCGGGGTTTTGACAAAACGTGCGTACTTTGTTCATAAAAGGCTTTGGGTATCCGATAAGCTTGCTTTCGTATAACGCTTCGTTGACTTTTTCCATGACCTCGTTACGAAGCTCTACCCTAACGCCTATATCTACGACTCCCGCTTCGTTTTGGATTTTATGCGTTCTACACATGTTCTCCAACCAATCCGCGCCTTTTCTTCCTGTCGCAACTATAACCTTTTCCGCTCTTATTTCCTCGCCGTCTATAATTGCGCCGTGGCAAACGCCGTTTTCGATAATAAGATTATCCGCATTCCTATGCGGTAGAATTTCCACACCGTTATCAAGAAGATAATTTTGAATAGCCAAATAAAGATCGTGCGCCTTTTCCGTCCCCAAATGCCTTATCGGACAGTCTACAAGCTTCAAATCCGCCTGTATTGCCTTTCTTCTGATATCTTTTATTTCCTCGCTAGCTTCAACGCCCTCGACGTGCGTGTCCGCGCCGAACTCCAAATAAATTTTATCCGTATAGTCAATCATTTCCTGCGCGTATTTCGCACCGACAAGATCGGGCAAATCTCCGCCGACTTCGTAACTTAACGACAGTTTCCCGTCGGAAAACGCTCCTGCGCCCGCAAATCCGCTCGTAATATGGCATGTCGGCTTACAATGCACGCATTTCCCCGTCTTTGCCTTGGGGCAAAATCTTTTATCGATAAGGCTTCCCTGCTCTACAATGGTAATCTTCTTGCCGTAATTATTCCTGAGAAGCTCCAAAGCTGTAAAAATGCCGGCAGGACCGGCTCCGATAATCAATACGTCCGTCATTTTAAATCGACCTCCTTAAATCTTTAACTATTTTAACAAAAATATTATCCAAAGTAAATAGGAATCACACCAAAATAAATTACATAGCAGTAAATTTATGATATAATATCTAAAAATCGACTTTAAGGAAATGTAATGAACCGCAACAAATACAAAATAGATTCAGCCGAAACGATTATCCATAACGATAATAAATATTTTTTAAGAATAAGAACCGAAGATGAAAATAATCCCGTCGTACTTTTCTTGCACGGCGGTTGCGGTTCACCCGACAGAGCGCACGTAATTAAATATCAATCCCCTCTTGCCGATAAATTCACACTTGTCGCTTGGGATCAGCGCGGCGCGGGACTGGCATACGATAAAGCCGAAGCAAAAACTCTTACTCTCACGAAAGAAATCTATGTTGAAGACGCTCATAACGTCGTTCTATATCTAAAAAAACGCTTTAATAAAGACAAAATTATAATAGTCGGACACTCTTTCGGCTCTGTGCTCGGCGTTTGGCTCGCTCAAAAATATCCCGAAGATATTTGGGCTTACGTCGGCATCGGTCAATGCATAGACTACGTTAAAAACGAAGAAATGTCTTATACGTGGACGCTTGAAGAAGCTAAGCGTGTCAACGATAAAAAATCCGTAAAGATTTTAGAAACGATAGGTTTCCCGACCGATGGGAAATACGCGTCCGAACATCAAAAAAGCCTCATGAAACAGCGTGCGGTACTGCATAAACTCGGCGGTGCAAACTACGCCAATAGAAAACCGTACTGGCAAGAGCTATTGTTTCACGAACTTCCGATTATACACAAAGAGTACTCTTTCAAGAATTTGATTAAATATATAAAAGGGCTGTCGTATAGCCCCAATCAACCGCTCGGACAAACAAATCCCGACTTTCTTAACACCGTAAAAGAACTCAACGTTCCCGTCTATCTTCTCCTCGGTCGACACGATTACAATTGCATAAGCACACTTGCAAAAGATTGGTACGACCGACTGACCGCTCCCTACAAAAAAATCGTATGGTTTGAAAACTCGGCCCACTCCCCGCATTGGGAAGAGGCGGAAAACTGGAATACGGCTTTTAGACTTTTATTTAATCAAGAATAATCGTTCTAATCGCGCTTTTTCTTTTTATTATTCACGGTTATTTTAATTTTTTTCCATACGGAGCGCCACAAGAATAATATGCTTTTCCCGGACAAACGTATAATAACGTATATCCCGATACACAGGATTAGGAAAAACAATCCTATTTGCAAACCGCCTATTACTCCTTGCGACATCAACTTTGACCATTCCGCAATGTATTGATGCCCATCAATCCATGCGGAGAAAATAGCCAGTACCGATATTATTGCCAACGAAGTTTCTACTCGTTTAGAATTTTTTCTATCCACTATATCGCATTTAGTATTAAACACCGTTTGCAATTGCTCTTGATTTCGCTTCATATAAAGAAGCTGCTCGTCGATTTTAAACGCCGCTCTCATCATATTAATTGATTTTTGTGAAGTCGGATAATTTACTTGAACGTTCCAAAAATCTATTGTCTTAGAATAGTCGTCGTGTATTTTCTCTACTTGCTTCAAAAACTTAACCGGTTCTTCCACGTCACACGTAGAAAGTAGCTTTATGATTGCGGAATCGGTCAAATGTATAGACGCTTCTTCCAAAAGCGTCAATTCGATATAGAATAACGTAATACTTTCTTCATTTAATCTTTCCATAATCGACGCTCTGGAATCTTCATCAAACTGCAATAGGACGTTGGTATAAGCATAAACTATCCCCCTATCG
Source organism: uncultured Christensenella sp. (assembly GCA_964450015.1). Taxonomy (GTDB): domain Bacteria; phylum Bacillota; class Clostridia; order Christensenellales; family DTU072; genus CAG-1782. Next base: position 3,153 of record CAYVEU010000135.1, read on the forward strand.
TATTGCCCCATTCCCGTCGATGAATTAATAACCGATAAAATATCTTCATCTATAATACGCCCAAACGTCTCGCCTTCCGGATATATCGTTTCGCCCGCCAATAAAGAAGCAATATACGCTTGTGGTAAAACCAATTTATTTTCCGGAATAGTGGCAAAAATTTTAGGCGTACCGCATTTGACAATCCCGAATTTTTCATAGAGCCAATCGTATAAATTGAACAATTTTCCGTTATCGCTGATTATCAGTTGATTTCTAATAACGTTATCCAAATAATGACTGAACAAAAACGGACAAGACAGCGAATACCATGTCAATACCGCACATTTACTATTTAAATCTAACGAAATATAAATATCTATCATCGCAGGCGAACCTATAACGTCGCCGCTGAATAAATAATTATCTAACGTTATTTCGCTCAATATTCTAGCCTCGACTTTGCCTAAATAATACCTTTTTATCCTGCTTTTGAAACTGGAATAATTATCAACGTTGGAAAATTGCGAGGGCACGCCCGTTTCGTAATGCGTTCTATAATCCAACTCCTTCAATAGAAATGCCGCCTTTTCATCGTAGCTTTTGCAATTTTTTATTCGCGTGTCGTCTTCACAAATCATCGGTACCGAAACGTATATATCCGGCACAATACTCCATTCCAATTTTCTATATTCGAGCATTTCGCTTAAAACGTCGTTTACGAGGTTAAACCCGCAATTTACCGTCGAACTCACCAAACATACCGAGTCGCCGATAAATTTTTCGACGTAATGCGAAACATTGAGAAATTTTTGAAATTTCAAATACTCTTTATACGATAATTTTACCAATACGCCGCAAACGACTACATTTGCTTTATCTGTTTCACTGATATCTGAAAACAATTTACAGTCCAAATTATCAATATAATCAAAGCCCCAAACGAAAGTCTTCGCCTTGATGACTTCGTACTTTATATTTGCTTTTTGCAATACTTCTTCATCGGGGACCAACATCGATATCGTTTCGTTAAAGTTAAACGAATGGGTACTATCCGTAGAATTATGGTATACCAAATAATAACCTTCGTCAATTTCCTTGACTTTGAACCGTCTTTTTAGATATATACTTAACGACTTATCGTTTGACACGTCCGCCGCCAATGAAAAGTCCTTGTATTGACTCAAAATTTTATCGATTAAGCAAGACGCCAACCCGCAATTTCTCTCTTCTTTACTTACGGCAATAGACAAACAGTATAAAAGCTTTTCACTTTTCTTTGCCAACAACCCGTGCAAATTTTCATTATATGGTATTTCGTAATTATCCGCCGAACCGCTAAAAATAGTATTAAAAGTTCCTATGTCGTTTGATTTCACTTTAAAATAATCAAAACAAATAATGAAGGCGATAATTTTTTGATCTTTTTTTATGCAATAACTAATACCGTTCTCTATGCAATAATTGACGCTGTCGACGAACTGATTATACATATCTTCATACGTCGGTTTACGATTTGGAAATAGTTTTTTATAATAATTATCATCGGCAAACGACTCATAAAATAAACTCATTATTGCGTCGGTTTCCGTTCTGTTTATCGCCTCGATTTTATACATTTGAAACCTCTACTATATATTTTTTCAACAATTTTATCGGATGGTAAGCCTCTTTTGCTGTTCGCAACCCCATATCACCCATATCCTCTTCTCTATTGACGTACGTTACGTTTTTATTCTCGAATTGTAATATAAATTGATGCGTCAACATTTGATAAGCGCCTTTTATCGTTCTATCCGCTTTTTCAATATGCACGAATAAGGTATCGTTTACGATTTCTCCTAAGGAAAACCCTACCACTAAACCTTTTATCCTTAAAACGCCGCCTATAAAATTGTATTTCCCAATATTGGAAATGACTTCGAAAGTTTTTATATTTTCTTCGATTCCAAACGGCGAATTATTTTCGTCGGATAAAGTTGCGTATCTATTTTGAAAAAAATCTATAACTTCTAGTATGTTATCCTCATTTATAGCTTCGTATGACCAGTCGACATTATCATTCAAAAATTTATTGATTAGATTTTTTTGACCGTGATATCTCTTCCCGTGCAATAAACGCAAATCCTCATACGAATATAAATAGTCGAAATAGATATTTTGTTCCTTAAACGTTACTTTTCTATCAAGTTCACGAAAAAGCTCTAAATACACTTCCGGTATAGTGCAAAATTTTATACTGTCGGAAGTATCCTCGACAAGTAATTTCAACACCGCTTTTTTTATATCGTCACACAAAGGCAAATTATAGTAACTCTCATTGTTTTCGTTATGCAGTTTCGTGTAGCAAATATTATCCTCGATAAAATACTCCATTTTAAAATAGTCGCGCCACATAAACATTCCACCCACGGAATAATCGCAAGTTCTTCCTTGGGCATAATGAAAAAACGGCTCTACTGATTTTATACTGTCTAACGTTAATTTTTGAAAATACACTTCATTCCCTTTTGCAAATAACTAACCGCCTACAATTTTCTATCATAACGGTTACAAACCAAGCTACCGTTCACATTGCTATTATATCATTTCATTAATTTTTGTCAAATACTTTATCAACTGATTCGACAAAACATAGACTTCATTACATATGGTATTAATTACGTCAAAGTTCTGATTTTCGTTAAATCGCCGCTGCAAAGAATTCCCAAATTATTGAATATCTTTTCGGCTGACCAGTCCCACCATTTCAATTCTAAAAGAAAGTCTATCGTTTCGTCGTCGAAGCGTTTACGAATAATTTTTATCGGATTCCCGCCGACGATATGATATGGCAAGACGTCTTTCGATACAACGGAATTTGCTCCGATAATTGCGCCGTCGCCGATTTTTACCCCGGGCAAGACCGTAACGTTTTGCCCTATCCAAACGTCGTTGCCGACAACGGTGTCGCCTTTTAGTGGCAATTCTTCCAATTTAGGCGTAGCTTTTTCCCAACCGTTCCCCATTATATTAAACGGATACGTCGTTACCGAGCACATACGGTGGTTTGCGCCGTTCATAACAAATTCCACACCCTTTGCAATAGCGCAAAATTTGCCTATTATTAGCTTATCGCCGTTAAATTCATAGTGGTGCGTAACGTGCTCTTCGAAGTTTTCAGCGCCGTCAACGTCATCGTAATAAGTATAATCGCCCACGATAATATTCGGACGCGTTATAATGTTTTTAATATAACAAAGACTTGGAATATTCTCATTCGGAAACGCTTTATTGGGATC
>CAYVEU010000136.1:0-6179 GCA_964450015.1 uncultured Christensenella sp.
CCTATCATAGCTATTATCGCCGCGCCCAACGCGCCCGACGAACGCGGTGCGTCCACAACGTCGAACTTAACGCCCGTAATATCGGCGATAATCTGCATCCAGCCAGCGTCCAAAGCGCCGCCGCCTATTATGTGGAAGTGTTCGCATTTCAACTTGTAATCTGCGCGGAAATTCTCCAAAATCCAACGTAAGTTGTAGCCTATTCCTTCGTAAACGGCGCGCATCAAGTGCTCGCGCGTGTGTTCGGGGTTTATGTTAAACAGCGTCGCTCTCGTGGTCGTGTCGCTCACGGGGCAACGTTCTCCGAGCATCCACGGGGTGCAGATAAGGTGGTCGCTTCCCGCGGGGATATTCTCGATACTCTTGTCCATATACGCGTAAATTCCGTCGCCGTACTCCTCGCGCTCTTTGGCAAAGAACTGCTCCATAATCCACTGAATATTGCTTCCCGCGGCTTCGGTAACGCCGCAGACCAGATTGTTTTCGGGGTCCGCGGACTGTATTGCCGCCGCGCCGTTTTTGAACGCCGTATTGTTTTTGGACACAGCGCAAACCCAAGCGGAAGTTCCGAGATAGATATGCACGTCGCCGTCGCCCGTCTTGCCGCTGCCTACGCACGCGCTTTGAACGTCGTCGCAACCGCCGAATACCGGCGTGCCTACGTTTAAGCCCGTTTCCTCAGCCGCCTGCTCGGTTATGCCTCCGCCTATCATATCCGTACTTTTTACAAGGGGCGGCAACTTTTCCATGTCCAAGCCGGTAAGCCCCAAAACGCCCAGCCACTTCTTCTTTTTAAGGTCGAGCCCGTACGAACTCGCGCCGGAAAGCTCCGCAACCATCTCGCCCGTACATTTGTATTTCAAGTAGCCGTTGACGTCCAAGAAGTATTTAGTCTTCTCGTAAACTTCGGGCAACTTCTCCTTGACCCAAATAATTTTGCTTATAACGTCCTTTCCCATAATGGGCGTGCCCGAAAACAACGTGAAGATTTTTTTGCCGCCGAATTTTTTCATGATAGATTCGGCTTGCTGTTCGGCTCTGCCGTCAACCCAAGTAATGTTGTTGTAGAGGGTATTTCCCTCGTCGTCAACGGGAATAAGCCCCATGGATTGCGTGGAAAATACCACTCCCTTTATTTCCGACGGGTCGAGATTGTTTTCTCTTATTATGCCCTTCGTCGATTCGCATACGGCTTTCCAGTAGTCCGCGGGAATTTGTTCAACCCACGACGGGTTGGGATAGTACGTCGGATACGGCACGGTGAACGTGGCGGCAATGGTCCCGTCCATGCAAACCAAAACCGCCTTGTCGCTGCTGGTGCCTATATCGTGAGCAAGTATATACTCTTTCATAGGTAACTCCGTTTATTTATTATTTTCTAAGCGCCTTGATTTCTTTTTTCAGCTGCGCGTATTCCTTTTCGGCTTTTGCCTTGCGCTCGGAAGCTTCCGCCGCCCAACGGGCTTTGTTTTCCTTCTTAGCCTGCTTCTTCGCCGCTTTCTTTGCGTCGCTTTCCGCTTTCTCCGCCGCTAAAATTTCCGCAACGGGGGGACGCGCTTCGACCTTGGTGAATACCATATCGAACTTGTTGAGCGCCTCGTCGATAACTTCGTCGGTGTCCGCAAGAGATGTATACAAACGGCTGCCCGCCAAAGTGACTATTCCGTTTGCCGTATAAGCCGCGCCCATGTGCTCCATAGCAACTTTTCTGAGCATTACTTCGGGCTTCTTCTTTAAGATACCCAACAAGGACTTCATGATATTGAAGCTCGAAAAATCATAGCTCATCGCGCCCGTGCACTCCAAGTGGACTATACTGCCCTGATTGTACACGACGTAGGGAAGATTGTGCTTTTCGACGAGAACTTGCAAGCCGTCGGCAAGTCTGTCGCCCGCTTTACCCGCTTTAACGCAAGCGTCGGTCTTTTCGATTTCTTTGATGGTAAGGTAGCCTGCGTAAGCCGAGAGGGGATTTGCCGCAAGCGTTCCGCCTACGTACGCTCTCTTCATACCCGAAGCAACGCCCGCCGCCATGCAATCGACGTACTCTCTCTTACCGCCTACGCCGCCTGCCGCAGGATATCCGCCCGCAACGACTTTGCCGAAGATGGTGAGATCGGGTACGACGTCGAAGAAGCCTTGCGCGCCGCCCAAGCCTACGCGGAAGCCGGTAACGACTTCGTCGAAGATAAACAGTGCGCCGTACTTGTCGCAAAGCGCTCTGACCGCCTTATTGTAGAGGTAGTCTACGGGGCGGGTTCCGCTCTCCGGTCCTACGGGCTCTACGATAACTGCCGCCGTGCCGCCGTGGCGGGTGTTCTTTTTAAGTTGCGCTTCCAACATATCGAGGTTGTTGGGCTGAACTTCGTCCACGAGTTTAAAGCAGGTGTTGGGGATACCGAAACTTTCGAGATACTGTCTTGTCCCCGGAACTTTCAGTCCGTAAACCATTTGATCCGACCATCCGTGGTACGCTCCGCCGACCTTTATTATCTTCTTCTTGCCGGTCGCGCAACGCGCAACTCTGATTGCCGCCATAACGCTCTCGGTACCGCTGCCGAGCATTCTGAATTTTTCGACGTTGGGCATATGCTTGTTGATTTCCTTGGCTATAAGCAATTCCGCTTCGTGGAAAAGACCGGTAACGGGTCCGCAGTCTTGCAAAAGTTCGAAGACCTTTTCTCTTACCGCGGGGTAGTTGCTGCCTAAGATAGTCGGTCCGCCCGCCTGCAAAAAGTCAACGTATTTGTTGCCGTCCTTGTCGTACATGTACGCGCCTTCCGCTTTCGTAATGCACATGGGGAACGGATAGTTGAATGCCAAATTGTGCTGAACGCCGCCGGGGATAAAGCCCTTAGCTTCGCCCGTTATTATCTTAGATTGAACGCATTTGACGTCGAAATGCTCTTGTATCTCTTTGAGAGCGTCCGGAGCAACGTCGTAAATCGTGACGTTACGGAGATTTTCCAATCTCTCGTTTATCCTATCCGCCTTTTCCCAGCGGGTGATGCCGTAGCCCGATTTTTGGGGAATCGTTTCCCAACGGGTGCCGTCGTTTACCAAACTCTTTGCCGTTGCGGTGGGCGTCGCAGCCCCGTTGGTGTTGTCGTTTACAAAATTCTTGTCGTCCATTATTTTTCGCCTCCTGCTTTTATTCTTTAATTATTATAATCAACACGTTGTCCGTGTAGGTGTAGTTCATTTTCTCCGTCTTGAAATTAAGCGCCCGCGCCGCTTCGGCAATCGCGTCGTTTATGCCGTTCTTGTCCACCGCATAGTCGACTTTTACGTCGATAGTCCTAAGCCCCGACGAGGAAGCTATCAGATATTCCGCCGCCGCGACCAATTCCGACTTGTTCTTTGCTTTTAGCGAATACTCTTTGTTTTTGTATTCGAATTTGAGATCCGCGAACGCGTCGTATACGGTATTCGCCGCCGGATACTCGCCCATTTCCACGTATCTTGCGCCCATTTGGGCGTCAGTCGTCATAAAGTACGCGTGATCAAACGCTTCGATTTCTTGATTTAATATCGTTCCGCCGCTCGTAGCGCATACGACGTACCATTTGCCGTCGATTTTTATCTTGTTCCAAGCGTGTCCTATGGATTTGTCGTTTTCATCGGGTAAGGATTCGCCGATTACCTGAATACACTCTATTCCTTCAATTCCGCACAATAAGACGTACGCCTTGCTTATTCCGTCGCATACCGCTATTTGATCGTCGAATACACCCTCCAAATAGAAGCCGTTATAGTCGTGAACGAACGGCTTTTTACCGTCTTCGCCGACCGTCTTGCCCAATTCCAACAACGCGTTGTCGTAGGTGACGTTTAATATTATCCAGTCGAAAATCGCGTGCGCTTTCTCTATATCGGTCATTTTATCGTCGACTATTTCTCTTAAAACGGTCTTGGCTTTTTCGTAGATGCGCTCCGCGCTGCTTCCCGCTGTCGGCACGGGTCTGTAACCGCTTTGAACCGCAAAGTAGAGTTGTTCGCTGTCGGAAACCTCGGTCGTATCCAATATGGAATTGATTGCAAAGTCCTCGAAGTCGCTCGCTCTGCCCTCCGTCATCGCTCCGTGCTCGGGATACGCCGCTTGTTTGTACGCCAATTCGTCCGTACTCTTGTCGGGTTCGATAAACTCACCGAACGTAACGGTAACGCGGTATTCGGCGCTTCCCGAAACGTTCGACACGTTGATATTCGAACCCGTCCTGCTGACGTACGGGACTTCTAACCCTTTTTCAACGGTAGCCCCCACCAAACCGGCGATATCGTCGCCGGTCGTATCGGCAACAGTCAAACCGAATTCCACTTTCGGCATTCTATGGTAAATCGCCCAATTCAAAATATCGAGTATTTCTTCGACGTCGATTTCCTGTCCGTCGGCAAAAGAATCGTCCTCAATATAGACGTTTTTCTTTTGCTCCGTCATAGTATAAAATGCGTAAAGCGAATATTCTTCCATGCTGTTCGCGGAAATTTCGGTAATTATCTCGTTTCCGTCCGTCGACAACGACCAACCTTTAAATTCGTATCCGTCGGGCGCCGTCGCGTCTAAAAGCCGTATGCCCACGCCCGTGGTATAGGTCGGAGGATTGTTGTGGCCGACGCCTATGCCCAAGAAATAGAATAAATCGTGCATCGCGCCTTCGTAACGCGCGTAGAGAGTCGTATTTGCAAGTATCGGAGTGTTGGAATCGAATTTTTGAGTATGTTCTATATCCGTATACCAGCCGACGAAGACGTATCCCATTTGTTTTTCGGCCTCCAAAGACGCCGTTAGCAATATCGCAGCCTTAACGGTTTCGTCCGCACGCAATTTTACGGGCGTTCCGTTGATGGAATAGAAATACTCGACGACGTATTCGACGTCCGCGCTGCGGTTTACCGTCACGCCGTAATTGGTCTTGGAGCCGTCCTCGGCGGTAACGCACACGGTATATCCGTCGTTTGCGCCCTCCGCAAGCAATATATCTCCGTTTACCGTCCCGTCGCCGTCGGTAATTTCGAAGCTCGCGCGGTCGCTTACGGTCAGGAACTCGCGCAAATTAATAGTGCTTTCGTCGTTGGGAACGTGAATTACCACGTCCTTATTCTTCTCGGAAACCGTGCCCGCCTTAACGCTTTCTATCGCCTTGTTCGAACTTATGAAAACAGCCTTGAAAACGCGGTCGCCCATGCTGCCCTTGTCAACGGAAGCGACGGGTTTGTCGTTTTCGTCCAACCAGTGTAAAAAGGTATAGCCTTTGGCGATTTTAACGGGAGCGACGAGCAAAAACGCGTCTTCCACACCGTAGCTTGCTTTCGCGCTCACGCTTAAATTGGCAAGTCCGCCGAGTTCGTAAGTTACGGAATACTGACTCGCTTTCCATTTTGCGTAGAATACGGCGCCGTCCTCGACGTCGTCGAACCTAGCCGCAAAGTTGAGTTCCGCGTCGGCAAACCAACCCAAAAACTCGTAGCCGTCGCGCGTTACCGTAGGGGGCGTTACCGCGCCGTCTTTTGCCTCGACGACTATATCCTCGGCGTACGACCCCAAAAAGAAGGTCGCTTTCTTCGCTTCTTTTTTCCACTTTGCGTAAACGGTTACGTCTTTTTTTATCTTAAAGCCAAACTTTACGGGGTTGGTTTCGCACTCCTCGTCATAATACCAACCGTCAAATTCGTATCCCGTTTTAACGGGTTTGGTAGTCGGTTCAGTAAGTTTTCCGTTTTTTACAAATGATTCCGCTCCGACGCCTATCCCGCCGTTTAATTCGACTGAAACGGTATATCTGTCGCTGTCGCCGTTGCTTACGGGCAAGCAAGAAACAGCCGTAAAAACGACTATCGCAACCGTCAAAATAAAAATCAGCAGTCGTGCGTATTTTTTCATCTAAACTCCCTTGTCCGGCCAACCCGATTTGTATATATTATAAAAATATATATACGAATATAAGTATAACATAAAAACACGGTAAAGACAAGATATAATTTGAGCCAAAAATCATTTTAAGAGAAGCACTTTCGTAGAATTTGTCTATCTTTTTCGAGCCGCGAAACCGAATTGGCGAAAAGCGAATAGTCAAAAGTGAAAAAGTATGGATAAGAATAAGATAAAGACAGCTTCTCTTGCAATTGCCCTACGGTCGCTTGCAGACGAAAATTCGGGAAAATTATGAGGAAAGGGGGTT
>CAYVEU010000137.1:0-6129 GCA_964450015.1 uncultured Christensenella sp.
CAACTTCGGTATAGACGGAAGGGTTTATATAGCAGAAATAGACGCCGATTTTATAGCCGAAAACGGCAAAATTATCAAACCGTACAAAGCCGTATCGAAATTCCAGTCCAGCGAAAGGGACCTTGCGCTTCTTGCGCCTATCGATACCGCAGTCGGTGAAATTCTTACCGTATTACGGCATGCAGGCGGAACGATTGTTGAAAATATGGAAGTTTTCGACGTGTACGTCGGCGGACAGGTGCCTAAGGGCAAAAAGAGCGTGGCGGTAAGGATTACGTTGCGTTCGCCCATCAAAACGCTGACTGACGGTGAAGTAAACACCGAAATCGAAAAGCTTCTCGTCGCGCTAAAAGAGAAAAATGTCGTTTTGCGCTAATAGAGTATTTCAAGGTTTTTTTGATTTATCCAAGTGTCCCTTTGACGAAGAGATACCTTATAGCTTATGGCGATATTACGGTGAAGATTCAATGCAAAAGTATCGCAAACATTATATGGAAGTTTTGGCGCCCGCATCGGCAACAACTTATAAAACAGCAGTTGACAACGGCGCCGACGCAATATATTTCGGATACGGCACTTTAAACGCCCGTGCCGGCGCTAAAAACGTAGAATCTTTTGACGATATAGTTGATTTTTGTCATTTGCACGGCGTAAAAGCATATCTTGCGCTCAATATAATGCTCAAAAACGGCGAAATAGACAAGGCGAAAGAAATTATCATCAAAGCGGAACAAGCCAAAATCGACGCGTTCATAATAAGCGATTTAAGTCTTGTTCCGATAATAAGGCGATATTCGAAAGCAGCGTTACATGCCAGTACGCAAATGGGGATACACAATAAGCAGGGGGCGCTTTTTGCAAAAAATTTGGGGTTTGACAGAATCGTTTTAAGTCGCGAAGTCACGGCAGAGGATATAAAAGATATAACGGATAACGTATGTATCGAAGTAGAACTTTTTGCACACGGCGCTCTATGCGTAGCTTTTTCGGGTGCGTGTCTTATCTCATCGATGCTTACCGGCAAAAGCGGCAATCGCGGTAGATGCAATCAATTATGCCGCATGTTATATTCCGAATATTTCGACGGGAAAAAAGTGAACGAGGGTTATTTATTAAGCGCAAAAGATATATGTATGGGTTCGTTGATTAGGGAGCTTAACAATATGGGCGTTAATTCTTTAAAAATAGAAGGAAGAGTTAAAAGCTCGGAATATATTGCAGGCGTTACCGGTGTTTACGACGAATTGGCTTCGAACAAGCATTATAACCCATTTACCGAAGGCATCGAAAGTGCTTTGAAAATTCTATTCAATAGGGGCAATTTTACTCGCGGTTATTTTGACGGTTCGGATATAATATATCCCGACTTTGCCGGTCATATGGGTTTAAGATGTGGCAAAATAGTCAAAATTATTTCCAAAAATCTCGTTTTAATACAAACGGATAGGGAAATATTCGAGGACGATTGTTTTAAAGCTATTCGTGACGGAAAAGACGTCGGTGGACTTGTAGCGGAAGGAGTACAGGTTATAAACGGCAAAGTTTATTACGTCGCACGCACATATTTCGAGGCAAGAGTCGGCGACGTTTTATTCGTGACAAAATCACTGATGGAAATCCGTTATCCTAAAAAAACGCCAATAGAAATTATGATTCGAATAGTAGGCGGAGAACCTGTTAGGATAATGGCAACTTGCAGACACGTAAAACTTGACTATACGGATTTACCCGCCGATAGGGCGTTGACTAAACCGTTGACCGACAATGAAATACAAGAACAATTCGGCAAAACGGGAAATTCCGAATTCGTATTCGACTTTGTGAACGTGTATACCAATGACGCTTTCATGGGCAAAAAGCAACTCAACGATTTACGTAGAATGGTTTTAGACTACTTCGAAAAGCATTTGGTAGAAGATTATCCCCGTTTAAACGAATTGCCGCAAATGCATAGGTATAAAGACGCGCCGAAAATCCAAGGCGATTTTATAGAATTGGATGATTTGCGAAATTATTCGGAATACGTCAAAAAGAATATAAAAAATATCGTATATTCACCCAATAATTACGATTATGATAAGTGTAAAGAGTTTTACGAAAACGTAAAAACGAACGAAAACACAGTATTTATTAAATTTCCGATATTTATTCCGTCAGCTAAATTGCCGTTTACGGAACATATAATTCGATTATTCGACGGCGTAGTTGCCAACAATTTGGGAGTTTTTAACCAAGCGCAGGCTCTTAACAAACTCGTAGTGGCAGGGTGGGCGCTCAATATTTCCAATGAAAAGAACCCTTTGATTAAGCTCGCAAATCAATCGATAGTGTCTGTCGAACTAAATACAAAGGAACTGAAAAAATTTCCGAATTGTTTAGTTTATGCTTTCGGACGGTTGCCGCTTATGTATCTTAATTATTGTCCGAAGCGTTTGGGCGGGTTGAATTGCGCTGACTGTAAAAAAGTAAAAACGGTAACTTACCGCGACAATAAGGGCGAATATTTAATTTCAACTAAAAAACTTGACGGTTATTGTCAACACGAATTAAGAAACTCCGTAATAACGAATTTGGGCAAAATGCTTGAAACAATGCCGAGATATTTTGATTTTTGCGGTTTTAAACGCACGGAAGTAGACGCATATTTAAAAAAATATTTCTTCGGCAAAAATCCCGAATCCGCCGTAGGCTTTAATCATTTGCATTTAACTAGGGGTGTGGAATGAACGAAAAGACCTTACGCGCATTAGAATACGATAAAATTTTGGAAAAAGTCGCGGCTTTGGCATATACGCAAATGGCCAAAGAGCGTATTTTGAAAATGCGCCCGTTGAAAAGCGCGGCAGAAATAATTGTTGCGTTAGATGAAACAGAGGAAGCCGATCGTATACTTTTTGAGTACGCCGTCAATCCATCATTGAACTTCGACGACGTTTCGACAGCGTTGGAACGTGCGGAAAAAATGAGCATGCTTACTATGGGCGAGTTGCTGAAAATCGAACGCGTTTTACGCGTTGCGCGCTCGCTGAGAGGACAAATTTTAGAAGTTCCCGACGAACGCGTCGTAAAGCTGAAAACCAAAGCCTCGTCGATATATATCAACAAACGCTTGGAAGACGATATACGAAACGCCGTAATTTCCGACACAGAAATGAGCGATAACGCTTCCACCGCATTGCGCGAAATCAGGGCAAAAATTCAAAAAATAAGCGAAAATATAAAATCTAAACTTCACAGCTATATTACCAGTCCGACGTATTCGAAATATATGCAGGACAGCATAGTTACCGTAAGAAACGGACGATACGTTGTACCGCTCAAATCGGAATTTAAAGGAATGATTGCCGGACTGATACACGACCAAAGCGCGTCGGGAGCAACGCTTTACGTCGAACCAATGGCAATCGTAGAACTGAACAACGACTTAAAAACGCAAATGCTCGAAGAACAGGCGGAAATAGAGCGCATTTTGCGTGCATTTACGGCGCGAATAGGAGGCGAAACAGGGCTAATAGGATATACTTTCGAAGTCGTCACCGATTTAGATGTTATTTTTGCCAAGGCTCGCTATGCAAACGCAATTGCCGCAATTAAACCAAAACTAAACGACGACGGAATAATCGACGTAGAAAGCGGCAGGCATCCTCTTATCGACGCCAAAAAGGTAGTACCTAACGACGTAAAATTGGGTAAGGACTATAATTTACTTTTGATAACCGGACCTAATACCGGCGGCAAAACCGTATGCTTAAAACTTACGGGGTTAATAGAACTTATGGGAATGAGCGGCTTTTTTGTGCCCGCAAAATACGCCGATTTAGCCATTTTTGACAACGTTTTTTGCGATATAGGCGACGAGCAGAGTATAGAACAAAACTTGTCGACGTTTTCATCGCATATGAGCAACGTAGTCAATATTGTAAATAACCTAACCGCTAATTCTCTCGTGCTTTTCGACGAACTTGGCGCCGGAACAGATCCAACCGAGGGTGCGGCTCTTGCTCTCGGCGTTTCCGATTATATCTTGCAAATGGGCGCGAAAGCGGTTATTACCACACATTATAACGAATTAAAAGAATATGCAGTCGTCACGGAAGGCGTTCAAAACGGGTCTATGGATTTCGACCCAATTTCGTATTCGCCGACGTATAAATTACTAATCGGTGCCCCGGGAGCGTCAAACGCTTTGTTAATAGCCGAAAAGCTAGGGTTGAAAAAATCAATAATCGACGCCGCAAGAAATGGAATAAGCGGTGAAAAACAGGAATTTGAAAACGTCTTGTTATCGTTGGAACAGTCGCGCAAAGAAGCGGATATTATGCTGGAAGAAGCAAGAAAAGTTCGTTTAAGAGCCGAAGAAGAGCTAAAACTTGCACAAATCGAACGAGAAAAACTGTTTGCACAGCGAGAACGGCTAAACCTATCGGTAAAAAAGGAAACGAAACGCCTTGTCGAAGAGGCGATGGAAGAAGCCAACAAAATAATCGAGGAATTGCGAAATCTACTCGAAGATCCAGACGAAAGCACGATTTTCCGTGCGCAAAAACTTAGGAAATCCCTTAAAAAATACGTTATCAATGAAGAAAACGAATTTAGCGGAATGGGCGAAGAACTTGACGGTGATATCGTGGTCGGCGACTGGGTGCTCGTTAAAAGCCTAAATTCCGAAGGGGAAGTTATTAAACTGAATCCTATAAAGGGTGAGGCAAAGGTAAAACTCGGTAAAATCGAAACCAACGTAAAACTTGACAACTTACAAAGACTCAAACGGACCACGCGCCAAGAACCGAAACAAAAGCGTCAACCGACAAAAATGACTCTATACAACGAGCAAGTTCCTCCGGAAATTAATTTAATCGGCAAAAACAGCGAAGAGGCGCTCTATTTACTGGAAGAATATATCGATAAATGCTTGCGCGTTCATCTTCACGAAGTGAGAATTATCCACGGCTACGGAGATGGAATTTTGCGAAAAGCAGTACAAAATTATTTGAAATGCAGAATCGAAGTGGAATCGTTTCGCGACGGTGAATATAACGAAGGCGGAAAAGGAGTTACATTTGCAGTATTTAAGTAGTTATCTCCTAGACGCCCCGTGCTTATCCAACGGTAAAAAATATTCGGTTTTTGAAAGCGTTTCACTGTCGCTGAAAATCGCGGCGCTATTGCTTTTGATAATACTGTTTAAATATTTTTATATCGCAATCGCCGTATGGGTTTTCTCGTTTGCGGCTAACTTGTTTAAACGCAATTTGCTGTATAAATACGTCTATGAAATAGAAAACGGCAATTTGACGGTATACAAAGAATATAATGCGGAAAAACGCTCAATATGCGAAAATTTATCAATAAAAGCGGACATTGAACAAATATATTTGGGCGCAAAAGGCGAAAAGTACTACGAACAATCGACAAAAACGTCGATAACAGTGGTAAAAAATGACGGAAGCGAATTTACGCTTGCAGTCGACGATTATTTTTACGCATTGCTGAATTTTTATTTGAAAGGAGAAACTAATGATATTCCTCGATAATGCAAGCACGACTAAACCGTTTAAAGAATGTGCGGAAATTGCGCTGAAATATATGACCGATAACTTTTTTAATCCATCCGCTCCGTACCATCCGTCCGTCGCTTTGCATGAAGAACTTGAAAGATTTCGTGCAAACGTTTTAAAAACTTTGCGCGGTAACGGGAAAATTATTTTTACGTCAAGCGGAAGCGAAAGCGACAATTTAGCCATTTTCGGCACGAAAAAGCCAAATAAAAGCCGAATTATCGTATCCGCAAGCGAGCATCCAGCTGTTAGAAAATGTGCGGACGAATTGCTGCAACGAGGTTATGACGTGGTATTTGCGGAAGTTGATGCGTCGGCTCGCGTGATAGAAGAAAAGTTTGCCGAACTTGTTACGCCCGATACGTCGTTCATTTCCATTATGCACGTGAATAACGAAACGGGCGCGGTAAACGATATAAAAACTTTGTGCGGTATAGCCAAAAAAATCAACCCTAACGTCATTTTCCATTCCGACGGAGTACAAGCAGTAGGGAAAATCAAGGTTGCATTGGACGACTTGGGCGTTGACTTATATTCGCTAAGCGGACACAAATTGCATTCGCCTCGCGGA
>CAYVEU010000138.1:0-6047 GCA_964450015.1 uncultured Christensenella sp.
ACGTTTGTAACATAGGCGGACAAGCCGTACTGGAAGGGGTCATGATGCGGGGCGAGAGTTCTATGGCGACCGCTGTGCGCAATTCGGAGGGCAATATAGTCATCGAAAGTTCGCGCTTTACTCCCGCCAAGGAAAAGAGCAAAATTTACCGCGTACCCATAATCCGGGGCGTTATCAATTTCGCCAATTCCATGGTTATGGGCATTAAGCTTATAAACAGAAGCGGCGAGGTCTTCGGCGACGTGGAGGAAGCGCCGTCCAAGTTTGAAAAGTGGCTCGCAAAGACGTTTAAAGTAGATATTATGAACGTCGTTATCGTTATCGGCGCAGCGCTCGGAATTTTGCTGAGTTTGGGACTTTTCGTAGTGTTGCCTCAACTTGTCGCAACGGGAATTTTTTCTTTGGCGCACTTAGACGCTTCGTCGTTTAAAATGAGCGTTTTATACAATTTTATAGCGGGTGCTATGAGAATGATTATATTTATTCTCTATCTGGTGCTCGTGAGCCTTATGAAAGATATAAAAAGGCTGTTCAAGTACCACGGCGCGGAGCACAGAACCATTTCCTGCTACGAAAAGGGACTGGAACTGACGGTCGAGAACGTGCAAAAGCAAACTACCGTGCACGACCGTTGCGGTACGACGTTTATGTTCATCGTAATGGTATTTTCCATACTGTTTTTCTCGGTCTTTCCCGTCGAACTCTTGGCGGGCGGCGGCAAGATTGTAAACTTTATCCTCAGGATTTTAAGTCGTATAGTTATGATACCTATCGTTGCGGGAATTTCTTACGAGCTTTTGAAACTATTTGCCCGTTACGACAACGTATTTACGAGAATTTGCAAACAACCAGGTTTGTGGCTGCAAAAACTGACTACAAAAATTCCCGACGACGATATGGCGGAAGTGGCGATCGCCGCGTTTAACGAGGTTTTAATGTTGGAAGCCGACAAGGACTATCCGACGAAATCGTTCGACACGAGTTCGACGGTGGAAAAGCTCGTTGCCAAATACGGCGAGCAGTTGAAGTCCGAAACGGAGGCAGAACTTATCCTTATGCACGTTACGGGCGCGAAGACGAGAACGGAATTGTACGACGGCAGGCGCGTCACGGGCGAACAGGCTAAGGAGAGCGCGAAATACGTCAAAAACAGGCTTACGGGCGCGCCGCTTCAATACGTTTTGGGGACGGCTTGTTTTTACGGATTGGATTTAAAATGCGACCCGCGCGCGCCTATTCCGCGTTTCGATACGGAGATAGTGGCGGAAGCGGTTATCAAGGCGGCAAAGACGATGGCAAACCCGAAAATACTAGACCTTTGCACGGGAAGCGGTGCTATTGCGCTTGCGGTAAAGTCCAATTGCGAGGCGGAAGTTACCGCTACGGACGTTTCCAGGGACGCGGTAGAACTTTGCAAAGAGAACGCCGCTTTGCTTAAACTCGATATAGATGTCAAGGCGGGCAGTATGTTTATGCCCGTAAGAAAGAGCAAATTCGATATAATAGTAAGCAACCCGCCGTATATTCAAAGCGCGGTAGTGCCGACTTTGGACAAAGAGGTGGCGGAGTACGAGCCGAGACTTGCATTGGACGGCGGCGCCGACGGACTGGATTTTTACAGGGATATAGCCGTTAGCGCGAAAAAGCACCTGAATAAGGGCGGATACCTTATTTTGGAAGCGGGAATAGGGCAAGCAGAGCTTATACGCGAGATGTTGAATAAGGACTTCGACGTGGAATTTGTCAAGGATTTGAATAATCCGCCGATAGACAGAGTAGTGGTAGCTAAGATAAAAGACGAGGCGGTCGAAGACGAGGAAAGCGGAAATACGGAGGGAGATAATTAATGTTTGAAAGATTAGAGGCAATGAAAGTTCGGTTTGCCGAGCTTAACGACCTTATAGGCAGACCCGAAGTCGTTGCGAAACAGGACGAATGGAAAAAGCTCGTCAAAGAGCACGCAGCGCTGTCGCCCATCGTGGAGGCGTATGAAAAATACCTCAAAATAAAGAGCGACATGGAAGAGTGCGAGATGTTTATGGAGGGTGACGACAAGGAGATGGCGGCGCTTGCCGAGAAAGAGTTTTATGCGTTAAAGGACGAACTGAACAAGCAAGTCGACGATATGAAAATTCTTCTTTTGCCCAAAGACCCGATGGACGATAAAAACGTTATTATAGAGATACGCGCGGGCGCGGGCGGCGACGAAGCCGCGTTGTTCGGAATGGAGCTTTTCAGAATGTACCACCGCTTCGCCGAACGTTTGCGTTGGAAGATAGAGGACATGGACGTAAACGAAACCGAACTCGGCGGATTAAAGGACGCCACGTTTATGATTAAAGGACAAGGCGCGTATAGCAAAATGAAATACGAGAGCGGCGTGCATAGAGTCCAACGCGTGCCGGAAACCGAATCGCAAGGCAGGGTGCACACTTCGACTATTACGGTTGCGGTTTTGCCGGAAGCGGAAGAGGTCGATTTCGAGATTAACGAAAAGGACTTGAAAATAGACACTTACCGAAGCGGCGGCGCGGGCGGACAGCATATAAATAAAACCGACAGCGCGGTGAGAATGACGCACCTGCCGACGGGTATCGTCGTAGCGTGTCAGGACGAACGCAGTCAAATAAAGAACAGAGAAAAGGCGATGAAAGTATTGATAAGCCGCCTTTACGACTTTTATCAAAGTCAAAAGGACGCGGAATACGCAGCCAACAGACGTACGCAAGTCGGCACGGGAGACAGGAGCGAAAGAATAAGAACTTACAACTATCCGCAGGGTAGAGTTACCGACCACCGTATAGGAATGACGCTTTACAGTTTGCCGCAGTTTTTGGACGGGGACATGTTCCAAATCATAGAGGGGCTTGCGCTTGCGGACCAAAATGCGAAACTTAGCAAAATGGAGGATTAAAGATGGCAACGACGACGAATGACGTTTACATGAGCCCCAAAATGCACGTTTTGGAGGAGCACAGTTACAATTATGAATTGCAAGACGTAAAAGAGCCGCAACTTTACAGGAACTTTTTCGACTATACGTCCATACCCAAGGTCGCGTTCAACTTTCGTAACGTTCCGTTGAATTGTCCGGAAAACATTTGGATAACGGACACGACCTTCCGTGACGGACAGCAGTCGCGCTCGCCTTATTCGGTGGAACAAATAGTCACTCTTTTCAAGATGTTGCATAAACTCGGCGGCGAGAAGGGTATTATCCGTCAAAGCGAATTTTTCCTTTACAGCGAAAAGGACCGTAAGGCGGTGGAAAAGTGTCAGGAACTCGGATACGAATTTCCCGAAGTGACCAGTTGGATAAGGGCAAACGAAAACGATTTTAAACTGGTAAAAAGCATGGATATACAAGAAACCGGAATTTTGGTGTCATGCTCGGACTATCATATTTTTAAGAAGATGCACTTGACGCGCCGCGAGGCGCTGGATAAGTATCTCGGGATAATCAAATCCGCGCTTGACGCGGGTATCCGTCCGAGGTGCCATTTCGAGGATATAACGAGAGCGGACTACTACGGATTCGTCATACCGTTCGCAATCGAACTTAAAAAGCTTATGGACGAAACGAAAATTCCCATAAGAATAAGATGCTGCGACACCTTAGGCTACGGACTTACTTATCCCGGCGTGTCCTTACCTCGAAGCGTGCAAGGGATAATTTACGGACTTAAACACTATGCGGAAATACCGTCGGCGCTAATCGAATGGCACGGACACAACGACTTTTATAAAGCGGTCGTAAACGCAAGCACTGCGTGGCTGTACGGCGCGAGCGGCGTCAATTGCTCGCTGCTCGGCATCGGCGAACGCACGGGAAATTGTCCGTTGGAAGCTATGGTCATAGAATACGCTTCGATAAAGGGGACTATGGACGGAATGGACTTGACGGTCATCACCGACTTAGCCAACTATTTCGAAAAGGAAATGGGGTATTCCATTCCGCCGCAAACTCCGTTCGTCGGCAAGAACTTCAACGCGACGCGCGCAGGTATCCATGCGGACGGAATGTTAAAGGACGAGGAAATTTACAATATTTTCGACACCGAAACCATATTGAAGCGCAAGGCGACGGTAGCGGTCGATAATTACAGCGGACTGGCCGGGATAGCGTACTGGTTTAACGCGTTTTTCGCGCTCGATGACGAGCACAAAATCGACAAGCGCGACGAAATCGTCGCGAAAGTCAAGGAGCTTGTGGACGCCGAATATGCGGCGGGACGCACTACGGCAATGAGCGATTACGAGATGAAGCAGTTTGTAAAAGACGTCGATATAGACTTTTATTACAAATTAAAATATCTTTCGCAAAATAATTAGTTTGCTTATTGTCTAACGTCGGATATTGTGGTACAATAAAATAAACAAATAAAAACTTTCTTAAAGGAGAGGTAACATGATTAAAATTATAAATGGTGTAAAAGGCAGCGGTAAGACGAAAAAAATTCTCGATATGGCCAACGACAGCTTAAACGAAGTCAAGGGCGACGTCGTATTTTTGGCGGCGACGTCCAGATACAGAGCGGAAATCAAGCCGCAAATCAAGTTTATAGACGCAGTTGCCGAAGGGATTACGTGCAAAGACGCACTCAAAGGCTTTATAAAAGGATTGCTTAGCGGCAATTACGATATAGAGTATATCTTTATCGACGGCTTCTATAAAATGTTAAACGTCGACATAAACAGTTCCGAGTCCGCGGAGCTTTTCCTTGCGTTGGACGCAATGGCGGCAAACGTAAATTTTGTGCTTACTGTATCTTGCTCGGATGAAAATTTGCCCGAATTTATCGCAAAATACAAAGACTGAAAGGAGATTATCGAAGATGGATTTTTTTAGCACGCGGGGCGAAGGTCCCGTTAGCGGCGCGAAAGCTATCGTCAACGGTATAGCCAAGGACGGCGGGCTCTATGTTCCGTCGTCCTTTCCTAAGTTGACGGCGGAGGATTTGCGCGATTTGGCAAGCTTGGAATACTACGAAAGAGCGGCGTACGTTATGAGCTTGTATTTGACCGAATTTACTTATGAAGAACTGAAAGAGTACACGAAACAGGCCTACGGCCGCTTTGAAGATAACGATCCCGCGCCTTTGGTTAAGGTGGACGACGGAACTTATATTTTGGAACTGTGGCACGGACCGACTTTTGCGTTCAAGGACGTCGCGCTTACAATGCTGCCGCACCTTTTGACGGGCTCGAAGAAAAAGCTGGGGTCGGATAGAAAGACCCTTATTCTCGTCGCGACCAGCGGCGATACGGGCAAGGCGGCTCTCGAAGGCTTTAAAGACGTCGAGGGTACGGAAATTATAGTGCTTTATCCGTCCGACGGCGTATCCGATATGCAGAAAAAACAAATGGTAACGACCGAGGGCGGTAACGTCCACGTCGTGGGGATAGAAGGCAACTTCGACGACGCGCAACGCGCGGTAAAAGAGATTTTTACGAGTAAGGCGGCGCAGGAAGAACTGGGAAAACTCGGTTATGATTTGAGTTCGGCAAACTCTATAAACTTCGGCAGACTCTTGCCGCAAATAGTTTATTATATCTCGTCGTACGTCGATTTGGTCGCAAACGAGGAGATAGGCGAAGGCGAGGAAGTCAATTTCGTAGTTCCCAGCGGAAATTTCGGAAATATACTTGCGGGATACTATTCCAAACGTATGGGGGTACCTATTAAGCAGCTTATCGTTGCAAGCAACGTAAACAACGTGTTGACGGAATTTTTCTCAGACGGTATTTACGACGCAAACCGCGAGTTTTATAAGACGATAAGTCCGTCCATGGATATTCTCGTGAGCAGTAACTTGGAAAGACTTTTGTACGAATTGGGCGACAGGCGTCCCGAGTTCGTTCAAAGCCTTATGAAAAAGCTGTCCGACGGCGGATATTACAGCGTCGACGAGGATACGCTGTACGAAAAACTCCCCGAATTTATCGGCTATTTTTCCACGGAAGAGGAGACCAAAGAGGTGATAGACAACGTTTTCGACGAGTACGGTTATCTTCTCGACCCGCATACGGCGGTCGCGGTCAGCGCG
>CAYVEU010000139.1:0-6036 GCA_964450015.1 uncultured Christensenella sp.
AGTTCAACCGCATGGCGAGCGACAGCGTAAAGTGCGTGGCGTGCCATAGGTGCGTATGCCTTTGTCCGACCGGCGCGTTGAAAGTCGTAAAGACGGGCAACACGTTCAAGGAAAACGCAAACTGGTCCAATCAAAGCATGAAAGAAATTTATATGCAGGCGCAAACGGGCGGCGTGCTTTTGTCCAGTATGGGCAATCCGCAACCCTTCCCCGTTTACTGGGATAAAATACTTATCAACGCAAGCCAAGTGACCAACCCAAGTATCGACCCGCTGCGCGAACCGATGGAAACGAAAGTGTTTTTGGGCAAGAAACCCCAAAAGATACAGCGCGACGAGAACGGCAAAATCATCAACAACATGGGCAAGTGTTTGGAACTCAGCACGCCTATCATGTTTTCCGCAATGAGCTACGGTTCTATAAGTTACAACGCGCACGCAAGCCTTGCAAAAGCCGCAAGCGAACTGGGTATTTTCTATAATACCGGCGAAGGCGGGCTGCACGAGGATTTTTATAAATACGGCGCTAACACGATAGTGCAAGTGGCAAGCGGGCGTTTCGGAGTATACAAAGATTATTTGGAAGCGGGCGCGGCTATCGAAATAAAAATGGGACAGGGCGCAAAACCGGGGATAGGCGGACACCTGCCCGGGACCAAGATAGTAGGCGATATAGCAAAGACGAGAATGATTCCCGAAGGCAGCGACGCTATCTCTCCCGCTCCGCACCACGACATATACTCGATAGAAGATTTAAGACAGCTTGTGTATTCCTTAAAAGAAGCTACGGGATACCAAAAGCCTGTTATAGTGAAAGTAGCGGCGGTTCACAACGTGGCGGCTATCGCTTCGGGTATTGCGAGAAGCGGCGCGGATATCATCGCGATAGACGGTTTCCGCGGCGGCACGGGCGCGGCGCCTACGAGGATAAGAAACGAGGTGGGAATACCGATAGAATTGGCATTGGCAAGCGTTGACGAACGTTTACGTCAGGACGGAACGAGAGCCGACGTAAGCTTGGTAGTCGGCGGCAGCATAAGAAATTCCGCCGATATAGTCAAGGCGATTGCGCTGGGCGCGGACGCGGTGTATATAGCGACAAGCGCGTTGATTGCTATGGGTTGTCACCTTTGCAGGACCTGCCATGCGGGCAAATGCAACTGGGGTATAGCCACGCAGAATCCCGAACTTGTAAGACGACTGAACCCCGCAATGGGCAGCGAAAGACTTATAAATTTGGTAACGGCGTGGACTCACGAGATAAAAGAGATGATGGGCGGCATGGGAATAAACTCGATAGAGGCGTTGCGCGGCAACAGACTTATGTTGCGCGGAATAGGATTGACCGAAAAGGAACTGTCCATATTGGGCATTATGCACGCGGGCGAATAGTTTGGGAGTGTATTCATCGCGTGATACGAACTACGTTCGCCTCGAACCTCGGTTACATACGATTTAGTATGCGCCCGTCGGCGAATAGCGCAAGGTAAGAGTGAATAGTGAAGAGTGAAGAAGTAAGGATAAAAAGAAATAACGACCGCGAGTAAATTTCCGCATTACGATTGGTCGGAAAGGAATATTTTATGAAAAGAGTATACGTTGACGAAAAATGGTGTTTAGGTTGCAGGCTGTGCGAGTATAATTGCGCGTTTGCCAATTCTAAGGGTACGGACATGGCGGAAACGCTGAAAGACGTCGTTATCAATCCGCGCATAAGGATAGAGGAAAAGAACGGAATAAGTTTTGCCGTAAGCTGTCGGCATTGTACCGAGCCGCTATGCGTCAAGTGCTGTATAACCGGCGCGATGACCAGAAAGAACGGAGTAATCAGCGTTGACAAGTCTAAGTGCGTCGGGTGCTACACCTGTATTATGGTATGCCCTTACGGTTCCATTTCCGTATCTTCCGACGGCGTCGTTCAAAAGTGCGAGCTCTGCATGAAGAATAAAGACGGCGAGCCGGCGTGCGTTAAGGGGTGCCCTAATAGAGCTATCGTGTATGAAGATAGAGATTGACGCGGATTTGAGCGATATATCGCGTTAGACTTCGTTTTCCTTGGGGCGAGTACTATTTGTACACATCCCCGTCGCAAAGCCTCGTCTGCCTTATCTATCACTCAACTTCACGTCAATATAAAAGCGGTTATATAACATAAAAGAACGGAAAATTATAAGGAGTAAATATGAAATACGTTATTGTCGGAAATTCCGCCGCGGCGGTGGGTACGATAGAGGGAATAAGGAGCAAGGATACGGAGGGGGAAATAACGGTCTTTTCCAAAGAGCCGTATTTTACCTATTCCCGTCCGCTTATATCCTATTATTTGTGCGGAAAGACGGATTTGGAGAGAATGAAATACCGTCCCGACGATTTTTACGAGAAGAACAAAGTGGAAATAAAGTACGGCGTAGAGGTTGTCGGCGGTGACAGCGCAAAAAAAGTAATTACCGCTTCCGACGGGAAGACGTATCCCTACGACAGTTTAATGCTTGCCGTGGGCGGAAAGCCGTTTGTTCCCCCTGCCGACGGGTTGGAAAAGAATAAATATTTTACGTTTTCGAAATTGGACGACGCGCTGGAACTGGAAAAGGCGGTCAACGAAAAAAGCAAAGTGCTTATTGTCGGCGCGGGACTTATAGGTTTAAAGTGCGCCGAGGGCCTATACGGGCGCGTGGGCGAGATCACCGTTGCGGATATGGCGAACAAGGTGCTTAGCAGTATTTTGGACGACGCGTCGGCAAAAAAAGTGGCGGAATACGTGGAAAAGAAAGGCGTTAAACTGGTGCTAGGCGACCGCATAGTCAAATACGGTTTGGGTACGGCGGAAACAGAGAGCGGAAAAAAATTAGAGTTTGACGTTTTGGTTATTGCCGTAGGCGTGAGAGCGGAAACGAGTCTTGCCGAAAAAATGGGCTGCGAGACGAATCGCGGAATCGTTGCCGACAACGGCGGGCACACAACGGTTAAAGACGTTTACGCCGCAGGCGACTGCGCGTTGAGCCACGACGTGGCATCCGATACCGACAAGGTGCTCGCGCTTTTGCCAAACGCGTATATGCAAGGTTACGCGTCGGGCGTAAATATGGCGGGCGGCAGCGAAGTCTTCGATAAGGCGGTCGCGATGAACTCCATGGGCGTTCTCGGGTATCATTTGGTGACTTGCGGCGTGTACGACGGCGACAGTTACGTTCATGAAACAGCGGACGGCTACAAAAGACTTTTTTATAAGGACGGCGTTATGAAAGGTTATATAATGACGGGGGACGTGGACAGGGCCGGAATATATACGGCGCTCGTAAGAAACCGCGTACCGTTGGACGGCATCGACTTCGAACTCATATGCGAAAAGCCGTCGCTCATGGCGTATGCGAAAAAGGATAGAGCAAGACAGCTCGGAGGTATGGTATGAAAATAGACTGCAACGGTTGCAAACTGCATTTTGCCGCGCTCAACGAAGCGGTTAGAAACTCTGACGACTCGGAAATCGTCATCGACAACTGCGTCGGCCAGCGGTATATCGGCGCGGGGAGTTCGGGCAAGAAAATAACCGTTAACGGCACGCCGGGGAACGCTCTCGGCGCGTACTTAGACGGTTCTACGATAGAAGTAAACGGCAACGCGCAGGACGCGCTGGGAGATACGATGAACGGCGGACGTATCGTAATAAGAGGCTCGGCGGGCGACGCGGCGGGTTACGCTATGCGCGGAGGCGAAATATTTATCGAGGGCGACGCGGGCTACCGCGCGGGTATCCATATGAAAGCGTATAAGGATAAACTTCCCGTGTTGGTGGTCGGAGGCTGCTGCGGTAGTTTTTTAGGCGAGTATCAGGCCGGCGGAATAATCATAGTTTTGGGCGAGAGCGAAAAGCCGATAGCGGGTTTCATGTGCGGAACGGGCATGCACGGCGGCAAAATTTTTATGCGCGGACGTACGCCCGAAAATCTCCCGTCGCAGGTTGTCGCCGGCGAAGCGACGGAAGAAGATAAAAAGGAAATAGAAAGCTACGTTAAAATTTACTGCGAGCTGTTTAATAAGGATTTTAACAAGCTGTGGAACGAAAAATTTTACCTGCTCGTACCGGACACGAAAAATCCGTACAAACAGTTGTATACCAACAATTGACCGTAAGGCGTAAGATGCGGTAAACTAAATTGAAGATAATTGCCCTGACGGGCAACCCCTACGGGAAGAGAATTGCGCTTATGACGCAAGCCCTTTCAGGGGAGTTAAGGATAAGATAGAGGAATAAAGATTGTGATTTCCTTAAACTTATCAAAACGCGAAAACGACGCTTTTTGCGTTTTGCCCTGACGGGGTCAGGGTGCGTGAGCCCCGAAACTATATATAAAAATAAAAATTAATCTTTTCTTTTAATCAAGAAAAGTGGACTGCTTTTCTTCCTTATGAGTCGGACTTGCACGGAAATAAATTTTATCCGTACAAAGCGTAGCGACTTCGGGAAAATTCCGTGCAACAAGTGGTCCGACGGAGTGATTTATGTTTAAAGAAAACGACGTATTGAAATTCGTGGAAGAAAACGACGTCAAGTTCGTACGGCTTTCGTTTTGCGATTTACTGGGGATTGTCAAAAACGTGTCGGTAATCGCGTCGGAGCTGCAAACGGCGTTTAAAAAAGGCGTCCGTATCGACGCAAAAGCCATAGACGGGTTCAACGCTATGGGCGAGGACGAACTCATTCTCATGCCCGACCCGTCCACCGTGTCGATGTTGCTTTGGCGCCCGAGGGCGAGCGGCGTTATAAGACTGTTTTGCGATATAGTGAAAACCGACGGTACGCCGTTCGACGGCGACGGCAGGCGGCAGCTCGAAAAAGTTTCCAAGGAGTTAAAAGCGGCGGGAATGAGTTGCGTAATAGGCACGGACTGTCAGTTCTATTTGTTTGAAACGGACGAAAAGGGCAGACCGACGACTACTACGCTCGATAACGCGGAGTACTTAGACGTAGCGCCGCTCGATAAGGGCGAGGACATAAGGCGTGATATTTGCCTTACTCTCGACAGTTTGGGTATGGAACCGACCGCGTCGCACCACGAGAAAGGACCGGGACAAAACGAAATAGACTTTAAGCACGGCGAAGCGACAGCCGCGGCGGACAACTTTTTGGTATTCAAGCTGCTCGTAAAGGCGATTTCGGCAAGGAACGGCGTTTACGCCACGTTTACGCCCCGCCCCGTAGAGGGCGCTCCCGACAACTGGCTCAATTTGGACTTCCGCACGGCGGCGACGACTGAAACGGACAAGGAGAGCTTTATAAAAGGGATGAAAGCGCGTTTAAACGACCTTGCGGTTTTCCTCAATCCGACCGCGGAGGTTTGCGGGTTCGAGGGGACGGTAACGGTATCGGAGAGCGTAGACGGCGCGCTCAAAATAAAAGGGATAGACCCGACTTGCAATCCGTATATTGCGCTTACGCTGCTGCTGGGCGCGGGGTTGGACGGAGTAAAGGGAGCTAAAACGTCCGTAGACGAATTTATAGCGACCTACTTATCAAAGGATATGAAAAAAGCGTATCTTGCGCGGGTGGAGGAATTGAAAAAGGGCTATAAAGCCGCAAAGGATAAGAAAGAATATACGATAAAGACTTATTTCGAGAGGACGTAAAAGTAATACGAGATGACGACCGCGCTGTTTGTTTCCGCTATCGAAGATACGAAAACTGCCGAACTGCTCCGAAAAATCGGTGTGGATAAAGTGGTTTTCGCCCATTCGGGAGGGGAAGCGCGGAGAGCGTTGGCTACCGTAGATTACGACCTTATAATAATAAACGCGCCGCTGTCCGACGAAAACGGTTTGGACTTGTCGATAACGGCGGCGGACAATTCTTTGGCGGGGATACTGCTCATTGTCAAGAACGAAGCGGTGGACGTCGTAAGAAGCCACGTCGAGGGCGAGGGCGTGCTGGTAATAGGCAAACCTATCCCTTCGTCGGCGGACGTAATGCGCTCTATACAGCTTTTGCTGGCGGTACACCGTCGATATATGGGGCTGAGGAAGGAAAACAGCCAATTAAAGG
>CAYVEU010000140.1:0-5998 GCA_964450015.1 uncultured Christensenella sp.
GTTATAAGAGCTATCAGCCCCGTTATTGCCAAAGCAAGCTTTGTTTTAGGCTCCTTTTCCCCCGCGTTATCCCCTTTTAAAAGTTCAATCGGCTTGGAAACGCACACTCTCAAAAACGCGTATAAATATATAGCCGCAAATATTGCGGTAAACAAAAGAAAAGTAATTAAAATTGCTTTCCAACTGATAAAAAAGCCCATTCCGAACGCAGAATTTAATATTTTAGCAAGGATGAGGAACATCATTTTATCCAAGATAATACCGACTAATATTCCCAAAACAACGGAAAGCGCGGCAATATAGGAATTTTCAAACGCCAAAACCACGCCTAAATGCCGTTTTTCAAGCCCCAAGATATTATATAATCCAAATTCCTTTTGTCTGCGTTTTATGATAAAGCTATGCGTATAAAATAAAAATATCACCGCGAAAATTCCTACGATAACGGTGCCGTACCCCAATAGGTAAATAACGTACTGCCCGCCGTGCATCGCCTGCACCCCGCCGTTGTGCGAAAGCGAAGCGATAACGTAAAACATAGCGACCGTTATAATGCTGGTTAAAATATACGGCAAATAAATTTTGCGGTTCTTGTTTAAGTTCTGAAAAGCCAGCTTAGCGTAAAAACCCTTAATCATTTTTACCCCCGGTAGCCAGCATGGTAAGGGTATCGGAAATCTTCTTATACATCTCCTCGTCGGTCAAATCCCCCTTGTATATCTGATGATACAGCTTGCCGTCCTTTATAAACAAAACTCGCTTTGCCTTGCTGGCTGCCTTTGTGGAATGAGTCACCATTAAAATAGTCTGACCACCGCCGTTTATCATCCCAAACACGTCTAAAAGGTTGTCCGTAGCGCGGGAATCGAGCGCGCCCGTCGGTTCGTCGGCAAGTATTAATTTCGGCTCGGAAATTACGGCTCTGGCAACAGCCGCGCGCTGTTTCTGCCCGCCCGAAACCTCGTAAGGATATTTTTCGAGAATATCGGATATATCCAATTTCTCCGCTATCGGCTTGATTTTCGCTTCCATTTCCGAATAGTCCTTTTTCGCAAGCACCAACGGAAGAAGGATATTGTCCTTAATAGTAAACGTGTCCAAAAGATTAAATTCTTGAAATATAAATCCCAAATTGTCGCGGCGGAACGCGGACAGTTCTCTTTCGCTTATATCCGAAAGCACCTTGTTGACCAAAACCACACGCCCCGACGTAGGTTTATCGAAAGCGGCAAGGATGTTTAGTAACGTTGTCTTTCCGGAGCCGGATTCGCCCATGATAGCAACGTACTCGCCCCAGTCCACGGTAAAAGAAATACCGTTTAACGCCGAAACCTTATTCCCGCCCATACGGGAAGAATAAATTTTTCCCAAACCTTCCACGGCTAATAGCATCATTATTTACCTCCTGTTTTCGGACGAATAGCTTACCCGTCCTCCCGTAAGTATTCTAACAGAAGCACGCGCTTAACTCCATTTGTCCGTCTTACATTTAGTTTTAAATTATTACAATTCCGTAAGGCTAAAATTACTCGGCTTTAAATTTATAAGAATTCAAATCCACGGAAAAAGTGCTGCCTTGATTTATTTCCGAGCTTACCGTCAAACGGTGGGAAAGCTTATCGGCGGCTTTCCTGACAAGGTACAGTCCTATCCCCGTCGATTTCCGTTCCTCTCTGCCGTTGTAGCCCGTATACCCTTTTTCGAAAATGCGCGGTAAGTCCTCTTGCGCTATCCCTATTCCCGTATCGGTTATACTCAAAACTTTATCCTTTTCGGTAATAGTCACCGACCCTTCCTTAGTGTATCTTACGGCGTTTGCCAAAAGCTGTTCGATAATAAAAGAGAGCCATTTCGCGTCCGTCAAAACGACCGCGTCCACATGCTCGTAGTTTAGCTTAATTTTTTTGCGGATAAAGAGCGGCGCGTATTTTTTAACAGCGTCCTTAATTATCCCGTCGAGGGCGTACTCTTTAATGACCATATCCGCCATTTCGTCCATTCTAAGATACCACAGCGCCATTTCCGCGTATTGCTCTATACGGAAAAGCTCTGCGGATAAAGCGCGGTTTTTTTCGGTGTCCTCTTCCTGCAAAATCAGCCCCATAGAGGCTATCGGCGTCTTTATCTGATGAATCCATAAGCCGTAATAGTCGATATATTCCGTCCTTTCTCTTTTCCGCCTTCCCTCGTCCTCTCTGTTGCTTGCCCGCAAGAAATCGATCATTTTCAAGTAGTCCGCTTCTTCGATATTCCGCGGTCGCGGCAAATCCGCAATCTCGATATTGTCAAATAAAATTTCCCTCGATTTACTTCTCTTCGCAAACGAATAAAATTCTATACCGCCGACCGTCAAGCCGATGACCGCGCATAGAGAAAACGCGTATAAAACGGGTTCTACCGCAACGTCGTAGAGATAAAAAACAAAACAGAAAACCGCAACGAAAACCGCGAAGACTATTATTACGCCCCGATATTTTTTCAGATATTGATAAAATAGCTTAAACATTTTAAACCGACCCTTTACCGTCCAAAACGTAACCGCAACCGACTTTTGTCTTTATAAAGTCTTTAAGTCCTATATCCTCTAATTTTTTCCTTATGCGCGTCACGTTGACCGTCAAAGTATTCTCTTCGACGTAACAGTTGTCCTGCCATAATTTCATCATAAGCGTATCGCGGCTGACTACTTTTCCCTTGTTGGAAAAGAGCGTTTCCAAAATTCGGAATTCGTTTTTCGTAAGCTCAATTAGGTTATCCCCGTATTCCAACGTAAACTCGTTGAGATTGAGAACCGCGCCGCCGCACTCCAAAACAGATATTTTTCCGCTCATATCGTAAGTGCGCCTGAGAAGCGCCTGAATTTTCGCCGTAAGAACGCTTCCGTCAAAGGGCTTTGCGATAAAGTCGTCTCCGCCCATATTGACGGCCATAACTATATTCATATTGTCCGAAGCGGACGAAAGAAAAATAATAGGCACGGCGGAAACCTTTCTTATCTCCTTGCACCAGTAATAACCGTCGTAAAACGGCAACATAATATCCATTAAAACGATATGCGGACTTGCGGAACTGAACTCGCTTATGACGTTTTGCAAATCCTTTGCAATACACACCTTATAATCCCATGCTTCCAGCAACTTTTTTACCGCGCCGGCAAGAGTTTCATCGTCCTCTACCAAAAATATTTTATACATTTTTCCTCTATGAAAATATTATTTATACTTGTTTTATTAAGGATATTTTAATATCGAACCGCGGGCATGTCAATACATATCAATATTTAATAAAGTTACGATATTGTCACACCACTTAGAAAATTGCCTCGGTGGGCAAGCCGCCAGACCTAATCGTTAGAATATAGCTTATCCTTAAAAAACCTTCCATCTTATACCTTAGGGGGAAGGTGGCTCGCGGCACGAGACTGATAAATATGTCTCTATTTGCGGTATTTAAAATTATAGCAAAAAACCAAAATTTATATATACATTATCCTCAACTTTTCCCTAAAAAAGGCTGTCTCTCAAACTTTTGGGCGATAACAAAATTGCTCTGGCATATTTTACCTAAACATTTTTATTTTTTATAAATTAAATTGAAGTACTATTTTTTCTTTTTACCAATTCCCTTAAAGACGGTACCTACCAGTCCTTGCTCCAAAACATTTTTTATTGTCCCTCTTGTATCAAGTCCCAACGTGTCATCAACTAATTCAAATGCATTTTTTGTTTTATCCGATACTCTTTTTGCAACTGTCGATTCCGTTACAGTATCAATAATCTTACTTGTAAACTTACGGGCTTCGAGCAAGCTTGAAAATTCAAACGTAAAATTCTTTGGAATCGTTTGGATGTCAACATTGCTACCCCTTTGCTTGACTTGAGCCGTTCCGTTGTAAATCTTGACATCGGAAAGATTTATTTCCTGAATCATTTCACGAACTTTTTTTAAAATTCCAGTTTCTTGTTCTATGACAAACTTTTGAGAAGTGAGCGTCAAAATAAGACTACCATCGTAATCCTTACTTCTAACCTCACCTTCATATAAAATAACTTCGTCTGCTTGTAGTGTAAAATTCATATTACTTCTCCCTATTATATAAACATTCTTATAGAAATTATTTTTACGTTTAAATAAATTTTATTATAAATACTATCATAGAGCAAGAAGAAAAGCAACCTGACAAGGAATAATAAATCTTCACCGCAAAGTATATGTAAAGCACATTATACCTTGCCGGCAAGATATGTGCGCTGCAAGACTTTTAATTCAAGGTCTTAGGAAAGGCGTGACTTCTTCACGCCATGCCTAATTCCTTTTTAGGCGGCGGCTTGGCTAAAATTTCCTATGACCTCGCCCATAACGCAACAGCCTTTTTGCTCGTCTGTATTTTAATATAACGTATGCGTAAAATTACTGTTTACCTTTACAGTCCAGTTCGTAATCGCTTCCCTGTCGTATTCCTTAGGTATCTTTTGCGCGGACTTGACTATCTTCTGAGACGTCATGACCATGCTGACTGCCGCCGTCATAAGCGGTAAATTCTTAATGCCCACCTTCAATTTTTGGAATATTTGTTTAGCCGTCATCTTCATCATGCCGCCAACGCTCGCGCCCGCCATATCGTCGTTAGTCAAAAAGCCCGAGCCGAGCAGCCAGTCGATATCTTTTGCGTCATGCTTTAACAGCCAGTTTTTCATATATTCAACGCCCCAGTGCTGCGCGCCGAATTCTTTGTAGCATGCAAGCTGATATTTCCATAAAACCTTTGCGCTCATCACCATATCGTTGCCGCCGGCCGCTTCGAATAAAAGCTTAGCCGCAATTAACGCCGTCCCTATTCCGCTGCCTATCATGGGAATAGTCATACACGCCGCGTCGCCTATCGCGGCATAACCGTCGCAAACAAAGCAGGTAAGCGGACGTCTTACGGGGATAGTTGCGATAATTCCGCCGCGCTGAACCTCTTTGCCTAAGATAGGGTTGTCTTCTCTTAAATGCGCCATAGCTTTTTTCAAATCGGGCTCCGACATCTTGTCTATTCTGCCTACGAGCACGTTGACCTTTGTCGGGTCGTTGTCCTGAATACACCAGGCAATGCCCTGCTCGCCCAGGTGCTTTAAGTAGACTTTGTTCGTATAAGTTACCTCTGCGCCCTCAACTGCGTCGTAGAACGCTCTGTACGCTATAAATACGCTGTTTTTGCCTACGTTTTTGACAACTCCGGTTTCGGCAGGCAAGCTAATCCTCACCTTCGACATAACGCCGCAGCTGTCGATAACAAGGTCGCTTGCAACTTCCTGTTCCTCGCCGTCCTTGACGATTTTTAATCCCGTTACCTTTGCGCCGTCGCAAATAGCCCCGACTGCTTCCGTCCCGAACTCGATATCGGCATACTCCGCCGCTAAGCTGTATAAATACGCGTTAAGCGGACGTCTTTCTATTGAATAATCTATATTTTCCTCTTTTTGTACTATTTCCAAAGCTTGTCCCGACGGTGAAACGAACGTCCAGTCCGCTTTTTTAAAGCTCTCTTTCGGGATTTCCAGCCCCAAACGCTTAAAAACAGACGGATTTACGTCGTCGTGCCAGTCGTAGCGCATAGCTTCCAAACTCTCCGACTTTTCGTACACTGTAACCGAGTGACCGCGCTGACCGAAAAGGTACGCCGCGTACAAGCCGCCAATCCCTGCGCCTGCTATCAAAATTTTCATATAGTTGTCTCCTTTTATTATCTCTTATTATTAATAGCATAAAAGAAAAAAGTCCGTAAGTCAATACCGGAATTCATATTTCGTATTAATTTTAAGTAGTTTTATCAAAAATATGTTCATTTTTATTGCCAACCGATAAATTTTGCAATATAATTATCTCAAATAAAAATTAAACTATCAAAGGAGAATTTCAAAAATGGCTAAGAACACTAAAAAATCTTCGTCCTCGTCTTCGTCTTCCGGAAAGTCGCGCCTTTCTCTTAACAAATTTTCGTTTTGGGTTATAG
>CAYVEU010000141.1:0-5951 GCA_964450015.1 uncultured Christensenella sp.
ATTTGCGATAACGTAGACTTTATAGTAAATCCGACTTCGTGGGTTTATGCTTGCGCGGAAAATATTGCGAAGCGGAAAATAGAGTACGATTCCAGGTTTACGTCGATTTTGAATAAGACGGTTGTCGCCGATACGACGACAGGCGTTGAGAACACGGTATACGTGGACGAATTGTTGGCTAATTTAAACGAGAGAGAACGAAAGATTATTTATATGAACTATTGGGACGGGTATTCCCTAAAAGAAATTGCGACGATATTCAACTTAAAGTACGAAAACGTCCGAAAAATTCACAGTCGTGCTTTAAATAAGTTGAAAAAGAAGCTCTGATTAGGATATAACCAACAGGCAACGCAAGCGCATAAGGAGAAATATGAAAACGAATAAAAAATTGGAAAGGTATGTAAACGACGATTTGTCCGAGTATGTAAACGAGGCGTTTTTGAAAAAACTGAAATCGAGCGTACCCGAGAAAGGTACGAAACAAAGGCGCAACGGGCGCAAAGTCGTGTTTGCGTGCGTTAGCGTAGCGGTAATAATCGTAAGCATTTGTCTCGGCGTGTTTTTGGGAAGACCGTGGAATACGGATAGAGGTGATACGCCTATCGAAAAGCAAAAAGTCGACTATAACGTGGCGTTTGCGCAAGGGTACGATAAGGGCGCGCTTGCATTCGGAGCTCAATATGCTGAGACTACGCTCGAATCCGATTTGAAGGTTAAAATCGATACGATGGACGAATTGATAGCGATAAGCAACGAAAACGAATTTCCGTTTTTTGATAAAAAAGCCGAGGGGTATAATAGCCCGCTCGGTAAAAAAATAAGAAGCTACGACGAGGAATTTTTTGCGGATAAGTCGCTGATATTGGTGTTCAGATGGGGCATTCAAGGTATATATGAAAGATTGGTTGATTTGTACGCTAGCGGCGACAGCTACGTCGTTACGTTATCTACTCTTTTTTACGACGAGGGCGACGGCTTCGGCTGGGACAATTCGACGCACTCTTTTGCAAATATAATAGAAATTGAAAAAAACGCTAAAATAAACGCAAGTAAGATAGACGTAAAAACTGTTTCCTACGGTAAACTTTATCTTACTTTGACAGTAACGCTTGAGATGGGAATAATTTCCAAAGAAGACGTGAGAAGCATCGTTTATTATTACAACAACGGAAAAGAATACGTAGACGGGAAATTGACGGAAACGGGGTATACGCCCATTCCGCTTGAGCCTACCGAGCTTTCCGAGGATACTCTATATGCGATAAAGAACTCGCTTGTGGATTATTTATTCTACAGTGGGCTACCGCTAGGCGAAAAGCCGCAAAAAACGCTAATGGACGCTTCGGTTAAGTATTTAGGGACGTATAACGGATATATTGCCGTTGATTTTTCCAACAGTGGCTTATCACTAATGGGGTGGATCCCAGGCGAGGAAATTGCCGGTTGCAAGTACGTCACGAATGAGCTGCCTATATTTTTGTGGAAAGCGCCGTAAACGGCTGCGGAAAAAGAAAAAAGCCGTAGGGATCGGCCTACGGCTTTTATAAATTAGGGCATTAAATATCGGTAATGGAAAGCGTTAGACCGAGAGGGGCAAGCATTTTCAGCAAGGTGGTCAGTTGAGTATCGGTAATGCCTTTTTCGGTTCTTGCAATACACGGCTGTGGTATACCCGAAAGAATTGAAAGCTGTTTTTGCGAAATACCAACGGTTTTGCGAGCCGTTACAAGCGCATTGATAAGCTTTTGTTTGTAGGCTTCAACGTCGGTCGGCGGTTCGCACGACGTGCCTTTTTCGTAAATACCGTCAGCCGCAATATCAAGGTCGTCGTTCCAAACGAGTCCGTAACCGCCTACGTCGATTTTTACTTGCTCGTACAATCCGCTAATTTCCGCAAGAGACTTGAACGGGGCGTATTTTTCGATAAGGGGCTTTAAGTCGAATTGCTTATATTCGCCGGTCGTAAATCCGACAAGCAAGATATAATCGGGGAGTGCGGCAACCGACGAGATTTTTACGAACATAAGTTTACTTCCTTTTCTATTATTCTATGGGCGGTAAAGAATGAATGTCTTGCGACTCCCATATTTCAAGTAGTTCATTTTGGGGTAAAGCCATCCATTCCTTAACTATTTTGTATGCTTTATCAGGCAAATCGCCTTGCAACATCTTGATTGTGCGAATATCTATTATTCCAACGTATTCGCCGTAAACAACATGGATATGCGGCGGATTATGTTACGAGCCAAAAAAGAACATTTTAATTACCATTCCATAAAATCTTGAAATGACAGGCATTTTCTAAATCTCCTTGCGTTGTTTTTCATTATAATTATAACATATACATTATTATATGTCAATAACGTATAAGTTATAATACACGTTAAAAAACAAGCCTCGAACAGAGGCTTGTTTGCGTTTTAATTTGCAGTTTATTTGCTCGGTACGGGCGGGACTTCGATAACCAGGTTGCTTAAAGGGAAGGTACAGCAGGGATGAATGTAACCGAATTCTTTATCCGCATAACGCCTGCCGTCCACGCTTTCGGGAACGTAGACCTCGCCCGAAATCAGCTGCGAGTGGCACCAACCGCATCTGCCGCTGCGGCAGTCGGACGGAGCGTTTATCCCTGCGGCTTCCATGGCTCGCAAAAGCGAGGTGTCGGCAGGGCAGGTGACGGTTTGCTTCTTGCCCGCCATTCTTACCGTAACCGAATAAGCTTGTTTTACGTCTTTCGGGTAGTCAGCGTTTCTTTCGGGGTGGAAATACTCGCCGAATAGCTCGTGCCGAATAAATTTCCGTCTTATGCCGAGCGTCGCTATTTCCTTATCCGCGAAGTTATACATTGCCTGCGGTCCGCAGAGGAAGATAGAATAGTCCTCGTTTTCGGGCGCGTATTTCTTTATTATATCGGCGGTTATGAAGCCGCTTTCGCAACCATCGGCGGTTTCTTCGCTTAAAACGTTTACTATCTTTATCTTGGGGCATTTCGCCGCCATGTCGGCAATCTCGTCGCTGAAAACTGCGTCTTTAATGGTTCTGCTGCCGTAGAGAAGGACGAGGTTAAAATCTTCGTCGCCTTCAAGTATGGATTTTGCGAACGATCTAAACGGCGTGATGCCGCTGCCGCCCGCTATGCCGATAACGGTTTTGGCGTCTCTTAACGGTTCGTAGGTAAAGTCGCCTAAGGGCGCGGACGCGGTAATTTCGTCGCCGACTTTCCAGTGGTCGAGCATGTAGTTGCTGGAAATGCCGCCGTTGACGCGTTTTACGGTTATTCTTATTTTGCCGTCAAGCGTATCGCGAGGGGACGAGGCTATCGAATACGGACGTCTTAGGCGTACGCCGTCGATTTCCGAACTTATGCTCAAATACTGTCCGGCCGAAAACCACGCGAGGGATTTCGTTCCGCGTGCCTCGTCGGGAACGAAAATAAAGCTTTTCATATCGTCGCCGTGCGGGATAATCTCGGCTATTTTCAGGTTTTGAACGAGAGGGTGCAATTCCGCCGCAAGCTTGTTCGGATAATAAGAATATAAATCTTTTACCGGCTCGGAAGACGATTTTTTGACCACGCTCATTCTGTTCGCAATCATTTTCACGAGTTTGGTTTTTTTCAATTTTTTAATATCGGATTTCTTAGCCATCTTATTCTCCCTCCCGCAATTCTTTGATAACTTTTTCACCCGCCATAGCGCCGGTTATGTAGCCGGACGGGTAGCCGTCGCCGCGTATGTGGTGACCGCCGCAAAAATGCAAGTTCGGGATTGTGTATTCGTTATCCTGTAAGACGGTACGCGCGACGACGTTGTCCCATTTCTCGCTTGCATAGCCGTAAATGCATCCGTCGGGGGTTGCCAAGTATCTTGCAAACGTCACGGGCGTGGCTATTACTATTTCCTCTATATGCGGCATGACGGATACGTTCATGACTTTTTCATAGTCCTTTATATATTTTTCCGCAACGGCATTTTTGAACTTTTTATAATCCTCGGCGCGGACGGTTTCGGGGAAATCTCCCGGCATATACGGGATAGTAAAGAAAAGGGTGCAAGTGCCTTTTTCCGACGAGTCGGGTATTACTTTATTGAGGCAGTTTACGACGTACATACCGAATTCGTTGCGCTTTTCAAACTGCTTTCTCGAATCTTTATCGTTCATTATAAACACGCTGTAATCGTTTATGCCGAGCTCTTCCATTGAGCAGTCCAGTCCGAGATACAACGTTACGAAAGACATCCCCAGCGCTCTTGCGTTGGCAAGCTTTTTGCTCTTTGCGGGGATACTTTTGTCATCCGAGCGATTGAAGACGTTGTTGGGTATGACGTTGGAAATTATCTTTTTCGCATTTAACGTCTCGCCGTTTGCAACTACGCCGGTCACCGCGCCTTTTTGGTCGTAAATAAACTGCGTGACTTCGCTGTTGTACCTGATTTCTCCACCGAAGCCCTGAAACGCTTTGACGAGCGCAAGCGACAGTTCATGGGATTTATGATAGGGCATCGAAGGCGGAATCTCGACGAATGCGGCGAGAAGGCTTATATAGTGAAGTGCGTTAAGATCGTCTGTCGGGGTCCCTAAATATCCCCAATAAGTACCCAAAATGCTCTGCGCCTTTTTCGGTATTTCGAGTGCGTCCATAACTTCGTCGAGGCTGTGGGACGCCACGCGCATAAAATCTCCGAACTTCGTCATAAGCCCTACGGGGTTTATGGAGTCCGCCGTGTAGCTTTGCCCGTCGTCTATTGCCTTATTGAGTTCGAGAAGCTTCTCGATTTTTTCTCTGCAACCGGGAACTGCCTCTTCCATACAGTTGAGGAAATTTTCTCTGCCGTTTTTTATTACGACGTCGTAAGGGTCGTCGCCGCGGTTTATCGCGCGGAAGAGGGTGTCTTCGAAAGCAAGCGGCGTATCCACGCCGAGTTTCTTAAAAATTTGTTCCACCGACAGAACGGCGGGGGAGGTGCTTCCGTGGCAAAGCTCGTGCAAAGCGGCTTCGAATTCGAACCGACCTCTTACGAAGCTGGTCGCGCAACCGCCCGGAATATTGTGTTTTTCCAAAAGCAGGGTTTTGTAGCCCGCCTGCGCCGTCAATGCGGCGGCGACGAGCCCGCCGTTGCCGGCTCCGACAACTATAACGTCATATTGGTTCATTTAAAATCCGTTCCTTATTTTTATTTGGTAAAATATACCTTTACAAATATACTTCAAATTGCCTTTTTTGTCAAGATATGATATTTTCTACTTAAATGGTCAAAGCATAATAGCGCTTGGCGATTGCGATATTAAAATAGGTAATATATAATAAAGTATAAACTATTCAAAAAACACCGTTTTAATAGGAGTATGAGTATTATGAAATTAACGGTAAATAAGCGACTTATTGTTCTTTTCTCGGTTGTCATTCTTGCCGCTGGCATTTTGGCGGTCGGGTTCGCAAGTTCTGATTTAGCGGACGGTAACGCGTATGCTGTCGAAGATACTGGTACGGTAACGTGTACGACGGCGACGGATAAGTATCTCGATAACGATTACGTTTCCATATACAAGATTCCGACTGATATGCTGACGTACGAGTCAAGCGAGCCGAACGAAAACGGTACGCTTTCAAGAGCGTTCGACGGGAACTGGAATACTTATTGGCAAACGAATACCGAGAATAAAGGTCAAGGCTCGGACAACCCCGAATTTTTAAACGCGATAACGGTGACTTTCAACCAAGCGGTTACCGTACGAAATATTCTCTATGCGTCGTCAGACGGAAGATTGGGGCACGGCTATCCGATTACGCTTAACCTCTACACGGACAGCGGCGAGGGGCTTTCGCTTTACGGCACCTGCAACAGCGCGGCAACCAACGACAAAGTGTTATTCAATTTCGATAAAGCCGTAACCGTTACTAAGATAAAATTCGAATTCAGAAAAGTAAACACCATGCACAACTGGAC
>CAYVEU010000142.1:0-5936 GCA_964450015.1 uncultured Christensenella sp.
CATTTTTGTACATCAATAAACGCAAAAAATTGTTTCTATTTTTTTCTGAAGTCCAGTAGCGAGGCAAAAAATCTTTTTTTTCTTGCATATATT
This sequence comes from uncultured Christensenella sp., assembly GCA_964450015.1. Classification (GTDB taxonomy): domain Bacteria; phylum Bacillota; class Clostridia; order Christensenellales; family DTU072; genus CAG-1782. The sequence goes on from CAYVEU010000142.1 coordinate 94, forward strand.
CCTTCGTATTTAGAGTAGATGTATCAAGAATACTTGACTTAACCAAGTCTTCTCTACTTTCATTATTATCCAAACTTTTAAGTTTTGAAATTTTATCACTCAGTTGTTTGCCAAATCTTTGAACATCTCTCGGTCTATCAAATGAATGCCTATATATACTATCAAATAAACTTTCAGATTTCGCTATAAATGGATGTTTTAAACTTTTTATGCCCAAAAATGCATAAGAATAATTGAAATGTTTTTGAGATGCATCAAATAAAAAAGAATCATCTTCTGTGCTTATGTATTTATTAAATATTTTTTCTTGTTCTTCTTTTGTGTAATTCAATTGTAAAATACTATTTTGAATTTTTTTAAAGTTTTGCCCTAGACATTTACCAAGCATACTTACAGCTTCTTCGCGTATAGTATAAAAAACTAATACTTTATCTGTGTTCATTCGTTTGGCAGCACATGCCAATGCGATTTGAAAATAATGCCAAAAAAACAAATCATCTTCTGCATTAACACATTCGTTTTTATTAGCAATATCAAGTTTATAACTTTGTTCGATTTTGTCTATAAATATTGCTATTTTTTTATATTTTTCGTAGAATTTATGGGAATACATTATTGATTTTAGCTTAGCAATATCTTGCCTAAGATTATCAAATTCTTTTTCTGAAGAAATACCATTCATCAACATTCTAAGTATTTCTCCTAAATAATTCTCTTTATAATCTGAAGCAAAAAAAGATTTAGTAAAACTGGTAACTTCTTTAATACTAGAAGCATTTCCATTTTTATTCATAGCGCGCAAACATGTTATTGTTAAGGCATATTCCCATATTGAAATCCAAGCATTGAGTTCTTTTTTTAAGACAGATCTCATATAATTAGTCATTTCATCCCATGTTACAGCTACATTATCAATTCCCCATTTGTCATTCGTTCTTGACATTTGGGGAATACAAAGATATTGACTTTCGTTATCTTCAATTTTTCGACGTTTTGCTTGTAATAAATACGTCTTTCCGATACCTTTCGTCGCGGAAATACCTAAGTAACGCTCTTGGTAAAGGTATTTCTTGATTGCATTTTTATCTTCAAATAATGAAGTCATATCCCCAATGAAATCTTCTGCATCAATTATCCAATTTGAATCCATTTTTCCCATTTGTAAATCCTCTTTGCTATATATAATTTCTTCTTATAAACTATAACAATCTGGAACACTCATTTGTCCACGAAATTTGTCGAAAAAAATAGACCGATTAAAATTTTTTTTAATCGGCCTTAAAATATTTTTATTTTGATAGTCAAATAATTAAAAAATTAGATCTAGTACTTCTTCCACATTCAAATCTCCATAATATTGAGCATCTAAGTAATATTTATATCCATCCAATACAAAAAACAGCATGATGTTATTACAATCCCAATCTTCATCATGGTCAATTAAATATTTTATATTGTTATTTCCCCACTTAGATTCATATGGTAAAGCATCATATTCTGCCAACATATACACAACATTGTTTTCCGATATAATATACATCTTTATGGAATCAAAATATTCATCGAAAACTTCCAATTCAATATATGTGCCGATAATATAGTCGTTCGCTCTATTGCATATTATACTGTATCCGACGCATTGATTGTTTATGGTTGGCAAGGAAGCCGTTATATTGTATTTTGAAGTAATATCCTCTTTTCCCTCAACAACTTTTAATTCAATATCTTGTGCTTCGAAATATTGAATATTCGACAAAGACCCACCATCATCTTCATTCTTCGACGGCAATGTCAATGGCAAGACTACCGAAAGCGTAACAGCAATAACAATAAAACATGATACCGTTGCCCATATGAGTCTACTCTTATTTTTCTTAGCTGTTCTTTTTTCTTTAATCTCGTTTAGCTTGCTGAAATCCGCGTCCATTCCTTGCTTTTTGCTCGAAACGTATTTATGCATAATTTCATCAAATTTTTTGTCATTCATTAATTCACCTCATTAACTTATATGTACTGCCTCAGCATCATTGATAGTGCCGTTATTATTAAGAATATAATAACCTGTGTGGATCATTCCAGTTGCGACATAAAGATATGTATTAGATTTTATAAGGATATGATTGCTGTTATAATAGTTAATTGTTTGATATCCATATACAATCATGATATGATTACCTGTATATAAATATTTATTTAAATTTAAACTGTATCCAGTATCGTTTATTGCAGTAATATTGTAGCCACTTAAATATAAAGAAACCGGGTCTCCGTTCTGGAGAACACTTTTTAACTTGTTTATATCCAAGCCACTACCCGTCATTACAGAATTGTATGTGACGTTATATCCCTTTGCATTAACATACGATGTTATACCGCTCTTATATCCTTCCTGCGAAGTTCCTGCATCAGGTGAATTTGTTCCCATTCTTACATACAACTCATTAATTACATCCTGTTTCTTCGATACGTTAACCGTCATTTGATAATAACTGTAATTTGCGCCTCTTAGTATACCAGGCACATAGTCAGGTATTAAATTTTCATAATAGCGGTCATAATAGCCCATTATGTTCGCACCAGCCACATTAGCACAAGAATTGGTCAATGATGAATTGGTATTATAATATGCAGGAAAAGATTTGTTAATTTTATATTCAGATGATGTTTCTTTTGTTGCATACTCAAATGTTTCCGTTACAAGCGTTGACTCGCCGTTATCTGAATATCCGTCATCAGAATAGTATATATCCTTATTGGACGCAGCATAAACTGTATCTCTTATCAAAACAACTTGGGGAATAACCATAGATATAGTTGCTAATAAGAGTACAATTAATAATGTAGTTATCGATTTTTTCATTAGATTGTTATTTTTCATTTTTTACCTCACTTGTTTGTAATATATAAACTATAACAATCTAGACTTCATATTTGTCCACAAAAAAATCATCCATTTCTAATTTCATCTTTTCAATTGCGCCTATTTTCAATTTACTTACTTGTGATTTTGATATCTTTAACTCCTTTGCTATTTCTCTAACTTTTTTATCCTCAAAATATGTAAGCTGAATTATTATCTTTTCAGTTTCCGTTAGTTTTTTCATAGCGGCTTCTACTGCATCATTAATTTCCATTTGTTCCATATCTGTTGTATATTGCTTTATGCTTTCATAATCCACATAGCCAACAGTTTTTTGTTTTTGACGTGTGAGCGATTTATATCTGTTAATTGCCATTCTTGTCATTATCTTAGATAAATAACTAAAAGCATTTTGCAACGAAATAAACCCTGTCGCAATCGTATAAATATCTGCCCAAAAATCCTGCACCAAATCATCAGCATCAAAATCGTTTTTCAGATACTTCAAAGCTATATGCCTAATTGTTGGCGCTATTTCTTCATACAACAATTCCAAACAATGCTCATCTCCGGATCTAACACCAAGTAAATATTTGTTTATGGTGTCTTTTCTCTCCTTCTCCATTCGTTGCTTTACTCCACATTTTTCTTGTATATATTATACAGTATTTTAGAATTTTTTTTCAATCGATATAACTCTTGATATGAGATACTATTGCTGATTTTTGAGCAGAATTTAACTTTTGCCAGTTTTCGTATACGGTCATAAAATCTTGCCCAATCGGAACTAAATTTTCATTTTCATCACAAAATAATTGCGCCATAGATATATCCAAGGCTTTGCATATCTTCTCCAATGCAGAAACACTTGGCTCATAATTCCTCTCTTCCCATACCAATTAGATATGCATGTTTGCGATAAATCAGCAGCTTGCGCTAAACTATATGATGACATGTTTTTTGCTTGCATCAAATCTTTAATTTTCGCCTTAATATCCATATATAATTCACTAAGCCTTTTTACATTTTTAGTTATAGTTATTATTATAATTAACTTCAACTAATTATATAAACAGTTATAATTACTTATATATACAGTCTTAATTAAGCATATTAGTTTACACTTTTCAAAAAAGAATCATGAAAGAACTATATCAATTAATTAAACTAGACAAAAACACGAATTTATGTGGTATATAATTAATTATAGTAATTTTTATTCCATTGGTAAAAAATTTGTTTACATTTATATTATATTTATAGGATTTTATAAAAGATAAGTTCGACACCCGTTTGAAAGTTAAATGCTAAGAAATGCAGTATTAAATTTCATACCCTAAAAAGGACAATATGATATGTTAAAAACATATTAAATATCAAAAAAAGCACCAAATACTTAACATATTTAGTGCTTTATGAGGTTCGCAGTATTTTCGTACTGCAAAGATGGTGCGGATAAAGAGACTTGAACTCATACGTCGTAGACACCAGATCCTAAGTCTGGCGCGTCTGCCAATTCCGCCATATCCGCACAATCTACCGTAGATAAAATATCATAAAAAACAAGTTTTGTCAAACATCTGGAAATAAGCGTTAAAAAATGTCTTTAACTTTGACCGCCGTCTCTTATCCCCTTCACAATTTCGGTGATTGCCTTTGCTCCGTTGCTTACGCCGGTAAAAATTTTGTTGGAAACGAGATACGCTTTTGCGCGGAGATGCCCTTTATCCGCTGCTTGTTGCAATAATTCAAACGCCTTTTCCGGCTCTTTTTCCACAATAGTTCCGTCAAGATAAATCATTGCCAAATCGTACATCGCTTGTGTGTCACCGTTTTCGACCGCTTTTTTTAAAGCTTTAATTTTCTTATTGAGTTTAGATTTTTCAAACATAATAATATCTCCTTATCTCTTGTCCTATATCGGCAAACTTTTTTTACCGTTTTTTCAATTAACAACGCAGTTATTGTATCATGAAAACTTAAACCAGTCAACGTTAAAAACTGTATAGCGGCGTCGAAACAGTAGGACCCTCAATCGTATCCCCTATTGACGATATATTTAAATTATGTTAAAATCTAAGTATCTTAGAAATACAAATTGAAACGGAGGAAAAAAAATGGATAATAAATCGAAAGAAGCAAAAATTCTCGAAATGAAACGTTATTTATGTATTGACGGAAATCTTTCCGATGAAAAGGAACTTGATGACGAATATTTGAAAATCAAAGCAGCTTACGACGCTTGTAAAACTAAAAAATTAGTGCGCTTTCTCGTTATAGTAACCGCCGTCGGCTTGATTTGCTGTATTCTACCGCTGTTATTGGCATTTATAGTGTAATTTTAACGCAATTTGCGAACTCCTCAGAGTTCGCCTATCTCCCGATGGAGTGCCAAAAAGAAAGCTACCGAAAATATGGTAGCTTTCTTTTTGGTGGTGATCCATCGGAGATAGCGGAAGTTTTTATTTTGCGAAAATGTTTCTTCTATGCATATTTAAATGCTTCGGAAAACCAATTACACCGCCAGATTGCGCAAGCGCAATTTGCGAACTCCCTTTGAGTTCGCAAATATCTCCGACGGGAGCCAAAACAAAAGGACTACCGATTGGTAGTCCTTTTGTTTTGGTGATCCATCGGAGATTCGAACTCCGGACACCTTGATTAAAAGTCAAGTGCTCTACCGCCTGAGCTAATGGATCACGATGTGGCTGGGGTGGCAGGATTTGAACCTACGAATGCGGGAGTCAAAGTCCCGTGCCTTACCGCTTGGCGACACCCCATTATTTATATAAATTGTTGCAATGGGGTGAGTAGTGGGAGTCGAACCCACGACCTCCAGAGCCACAATCTGGCGCTCTAACCAACTGAGCTATACCCACCATATGAAACTTGCTAGGTATCCCCACGCACAGTTGAAATGGTGTGCCTGAAGGGATTCGAACCCCTGACCCTCGGCTTAGAAGGCCGATGCTCTATCCAACTG
>CAYVEU010000143.1:0-5915 GCA_964450015.1 uncultured Christensenella sp.
TATAGCGGTGGACGGTTGTTTCTACGGCGTGGGTTTTTAAGGGGTATCCCCTTAATTCGTGCGGAGACGTAGGAACCCGCATTGGAGTCCCCAAAAAGTCACTGTACTTTTTGGGGTTATCGTTATTAGGGTTCCACCCGCTTTGCAAGCGGCGTAGTAATGGGATATTTTTCCCGAAACCTAGCCGTCGGCGTACTGTCGTACGCTAGGCGACGGCTTCGGGAAAGCAACCGAAAACTTAAATCCGATTATCCGCCATTCCTAACGGATAAGCTTATTAAGAATTATTGCTAAAATTGTTTCGGTTGCGTAAAGACCCCGTTAATCCGTCGCTTTGCTTCTTTTTCGCGGCTCCGAAAAAGAATATCCCTTTAAAATAAACAAAGCTGCCACTCAATGTGACAGCTCTTTTTATTAATGCCCACGTACAACGCGCCGTAGGCGCAATTCTCTCTATTGAATATCTACTTTTATCTCCAACGTATCCCTATTCACGGTAAGCCGCATAGACGTTCTTTGAATGACGACCGTATTGCCCTGCCCCGCGACGAAAGCCCGTTCCAAAAATTTCTTCCTGTGCTCTTTTCGCAATTTACCGAAATATTTGTAATGCTCCAAAATCTCCGTATCTATGGAATCCCACCTGAACGGTCGGCGGTTTATCGGGTCTTCGAAACCTTGCATACCTATCTCGTCGCCGTAATAGACGCTGGGAACGCCGGGTAAAAAGTACTGCAACGCGACCGCTAATTTCAACAAATCCTTGCCCCTGTGATATTCCTCGTGAGTAAGGCGGTAATTTTTGCGGTATTCCTTGTCCGTTCCGTCGGTATTAGCCCCCGAAAGCACGTTTATCGCTCTGACGGTATCGTGACTGTCTATCAGCGTCATACAACTATCCAAACTGCATTTCGGATAATTTTCGATGATTTCCATAACCGATTCGGCAAAAGCCGCGCCGTCACCGCCCTTTAAAAACGCCATGATTGCGTCCTTAAAGACGTAGTTCATAACGCCGTCCAGTTCCGACCCGCGGAAATATTCGCGCTCCTCGCCGTAACTGTACTTCGTGCTCGCGTCCTCCCAAACCTCTCCTATAAGCACGCATTTGCCGTTTTCACGCTTTACGCGCTCCCTTATGTTTTTGACGAAATTGCCGCTAAGTTCGTCCACGACGTCCAAACGCCAACCCGCAACGCCCATATCCGTCCACTTTTTTATGATACCGTCCTCGCCCGCAATCAAATTGTGGAAACCCCGTGCGTCGCGTGCAACCGTGGGCACTACCGTTATCCCCCACCAGCAGTGGTAGTCGTTGGGAAATTCGTAAAAGGTGAACCAGTCGTAATACTGACTGTCCTTGGACTGATACGCTCCAACGCTGTCGTAATGATTGAACTTGTTGAAATACAAACTGTCCGCACCCGTATGGTTGAACACGCCGTCAAGCATTATTCCTATGCCTTTTTCTTTCGCTTTTACGATAAGCTCTTTAAAATCGTCCTCGCTCCCCAAAAGCGAATCTATTTTCGAATAGTCCCCCGTGTCGTAACGGTGATTGGACGAACTCTCGAAAATCGGCGATAGATATATGGTAGTTACGCCCAAATCCGCCAAATAATCCAATTTCGAAATTATCCCTTGAAAATTCCCGCCGTAAAAATCGTTGGCGCGGTAAACGCCGTCGGGGTCGACTATGGTCACGTCGTCGTCCCAGTTTTTGAGCACGCCGTACTTTGGATAAACTGCCTCGCCCTTACGGCAAAATCTATCGCAAAATATATGGTAAACTATACCGCCCTTAAACCAGTCGGGCGTGGAATAACCGCTTTCGGCGACTGTAAGCGTCCATTCGGGCAACCATTCGCCGCAAATCGCCTGCCCGTCGCCCTGCCTGCCGACGTGGACCGTTTCGCCCGTATCCGTAACTATTTCAAACCTATAATAGTAAGTCCCGTCCCTTTCCAAATTAAAATTGACGGTAAAAAGCCGATACCCGTCGCGCCTGCCGGAAAAGCGCAAAGGATATTTCACAATATGGTCGTTGCGCCTTAAAAACATAGTAACGCTATCGGCGCACAAATGCTCCGCTACGGGGAAACGAATATGAATCGTTTCCCTCGTATGCACTCCGCCGAACGGCGTCTTGTAGTTGCCGCTGCGGGAATTGTAAAGTAACGGATTATTTGACTTTTGTGAGGTTCCAAATGCGTTTTGCATAATCCTCCACGCTTCTGTCCGCCGCAAAGAAGCCCGCCTTTGCGATGTTAACCAAGCTCATCTTCTCCCAACGATACTTGTCGAGATACGCCGCATTCAATCTGTCTTGCGCCTCGCAATAACTTGAAAAATCGGCAAGACACATATACGGATCAGCCTGTCCGCCGCGACCTATGGTGAGTGCGTCGGCAATTTCTCCGAAGTTTACGCCGCCTATTCCGGAACGCATCTCGTCGATTATCGCCTTAATTCTCATATCGTTTGCGTAAAAATTGGTCGGGTTGTAGCCGTCGCGGTACAGTCTTTCGACCTCGTCTGCAAGCAGTCCGAAGATAAATATGTTCTCGTCGCCGACTCTCTCGTGAATTTCCACGTTCGCGCCGTCCATCGTTCCTATCGTAACCGCGCCGTTTATCATAAACTTCATATTGCCCGTGCCGCTGGCTTCCTTGCCCGCAATGGAAATTTGCTCGGACACGTCGCTCGCAGGCATGATAAGTTCCGCAAGCGTCACGCGGTAATTTTCGATAAATACGACTTTAAGCTTGCCCTTTATCGACGCGTCGTTGTTGATAACGTCCGCCATAACGCAAATAAGGCGAATAATTTGTTTTGCCATATAATAGCTCGAAGCCGCTTTCGCGCCGAACACGAACGTGCGCGGGACTATATCCAAATCTGGATTTTGCTTCAAACGGTTGTATAAGTCGAGAATATGCAACGCGTTTAGAAGCTGACGCTTGTATTCGTGCAATCTCTTTACCTGAACGTCGAATATGCTGTCGGGATCGACCGTAACGCCGTTTGCGTTTTGAATATACTCGGCAAGCTTGATTTTATTGGCTCTCTTAATTTTTCTAAGCTCGTCGGCAGCGCCCTTGTTATGTTGCAATTGCATGAGTTTTTCGAGCTCGGACGCGTCGTGCAACCAGCCGTCGCCGATATTTGCCGTGATAAATTCCGCCAGCTTCGGGTTAGCCTCCGCTACCCAACGCCTATGCGTAATGCCGTTGGTGACGTTTGTAAACTTTTGCGGCGCGACTTTGTAGTAATCGGCAAAAACGCTGTCTTTTAATATGTTGCTATGCAGCTGGCTTACGCCGTTTATCGTGTGGCTTGCCGCCAAGCAAAGGTTTGCCATTCTTATTATTCCGTCGGAAAGTATCGCGTTTGCGGAAATCTTGTCCCACTGGTTGGGATAGACTTGCCAAAGTTCGGCGCAGTAACGCTGATTTATTTCGTTTACAATCGTAAAGATACGCGGGAGCAAACTTTTAAACAGGTCTTGCGGCCACGTCTCCAATGCCTCCTGCATGACCGTGTGGTTGGTGTAAGACACGGTTTCCGTTATTATCTTCCACGCCTTTTCCCAGCTGTAACCGTAGTCGTCGAGAAGTATTCTCATAAGTTCGGGAATACACAAAGTCGGATGCGTGTCGTTTACGTGAATAGCAACCTTGTCGGGGAGGTTATCCAAGCTCTTATTGTACTTCAAGTGCTTTTTCAAAATGCTTTGAATGGACGCGCTGACAAAGAAATACTGTTGTTTCAAACGAAGCGACTTACCCTCGTAGTGGTTGTCGGCGGGATACAAAACTTTGCTTATCGCTTCCGCCATAGCCTTTGCCTCTATCGCCTTGACGTACTCGCCGCGTGAAAACAGGTTCATATCGAACCCCATAGGCGCCTGCGCGCTCCAAAGTCTCAACGTGTTGACCGCGTCGCTGTCGTAACCCGAAACGTTCATATCGTACGGAACCGCCAAAATTACCGTCGCGCCCTTTTGCTCTACGCGTAGCTTGCCGTCTTCCCAATGTTCTTCGAGCTGTCCGCCGAATTTGACTTCACAGGTGTCTTCCTCTCTCGGGTTGAACCAAACGTCGCCGTTTACCAGCCACTCGTCGGGCATTTCCATTTGCCACCCGTCGACTATTCTCTGCTTGAAAATACCGTAGTCGTAACGGATACTGAATCCGCCCGCCGCATAACCCAAGGACGTGAGACTGTCCATATACGCAGCGGCAAGTCTGCCCAAGCCGCCGTTACCCAGTCCGGCGTCGGGTTCTATATCCATAAGCTTGTTGATATCGAAGCCCATTTCCTTGACCGCCGCCGTCGCGTCCGTCAGCCATCCGCTGTTGTAGAGGTGATTTCTTAGCGACCTGCCCAGCAAAAATTCCATTGACATATAATAGACTTGCTTCGTTCCCGTCGAGCGGACTTTCTTTTTAAAGTCAACGCGCTTTTGGGTAAGCAAGTCTTTGACGACAAGGCATAAAGCCCGATACATAACTTGTTCGCTCGCCTCTTCGACCTTAACGCCGAACATCTTGGCAAGCTTTTGCTCTATTAACTGCTTAAACTCTTTCTTCGTAACTTGCATCGTTTTCTCCATAACAATAATTATTAATATTTATTTTACCATAAAAACGCTACTCCCGCAAATAACTTGCGGGAGTATATCCATTTTTTTACTAACTATTTTCCGAGAACGCGCATACTTAAACGCTTTACGTCCTCAAATGAAAGAACTCTGATACTTTATACTCTTATTTAAGCAGTTCCGTATACAGTTCCATATAGGCGTTTGCCGACGCCTTCCAGCTGTAATCGCCTGTCATCGCGTTATTTATGAGCGCGCTCCATTCGGTCTTATTTTGATAAGTTCCCACTGCGCGCCTTATGGCGTCGAGCATATCGTACGCATTGTAGGTCTTAAACGTAAAGCCCCTGCCCGTAAGCTCTTGCGGATTGAACGCGGGCACGGTGTCTTTCAGTCCGCCCGTCTCTCTCACTATGGGGATAGAACCGTAGCGCATGGCTATAAGCTGGCTTAATCCGCATGGCTCGAACTTGCTCGGCATCAGGAACATATCGCTTCCGCCGTAAATTTTGCTCGCGATATCCTGCGAAAAGTTGATGATTACCGCAAGCTTGTTGGAATACCTGCGCGCTATCTCGTTTAACGCCGTTTCGTATTTCCAATCTCCCGTACCCAAAACAACCATTTGAATATCCATAGAAAGTATTTCTTCTATGACTTCCATTATAAGGTCGAGACCCTTTTGATTGGTAAGTCTTGTGACCATACCGATAAGCGGCTTATCGCAAACGGGCAAATTGACCATTTCCTGCAAGCCCTTTTTATTCGCCGCCTTTTTCTCCGCCGTCTTTAAAGAATATTTCGCAAACAGCGCGCCGTCTTTTGCGGGATTGTAAATGTCGGTGTCTATGCCGTTGACTATTCCGCGTATCTTATAACTGCGCTTGGACAATATGCTTTGCAAACCGTACGCGTAATACGGATTTAATATCTCTTGCGCATAAGTCCGGCTGACGGTAGTCACCGCGTTCGCGGCTTCTATTCCGGCTTTAAGCATATTCGCGTCGTTATTGTATTCTACGATATTGGCGTGCGACGCAGGCAGTCCGAACACGTCGGAAATGCACGACTTGTCCATTGCGCCCTGAAATTCTATATTATGAATGGTAACGACCGTCTTCATATTTGCGTAGTGCTCGTCATAGCGGTAATAAGCGTCGAGATAAACGGGCACGAGCCCCGTTTGCCAGTCGTTGCAATGTATGATTTCGGGATAGAAATCGATAAGCGGCAGCACGTCCAAAACCGCACGCGAGAAGAACGCGAAACGCTCGCCGTCGTCGTAATGTCCATATACGCCGAAACGCTTGAA
>CAYVEU010000144.1:0-5898 GCA_964450015.1 uncultured Christensenella sp.
TCGGCGTATTCCATTTCCAAATTCTGCAAAAAGCGGTAATAGGTCTTGACGCTGTGCTCGCAAAGTCCGCCTTCGTGCGCGGAGTGGAAGCGAGAGGATGCGGGCGCGGTAAAGAAGTCGCTCTTTTTGAGATATTCCAAGAGTTTTGCCGAGCCCTCGCGAGAGATATTTTCCTCGTAAATTCTAATAAATTCTTCTTTGTAATCGGTTATCGGATAGTCCATTATATTGCCTCCTTTAAAAGTCTTTTCAGTATTTTTATTTGCCCGTCGCGGTCGGTCGGCGCGCCCTTTAAAGCACATTCTTCCAACAGGCGGTTGAGTAGTTTTCCGCGCAAAGAATCGGCAACGCCCATTTCCGCCAAATCGTTTCCGTTTACCTTTAAGTCGGATATGCATAGAGGCGTTCCGTCTTTTATCATATCGTTGTAAATATCGTTAAGCCTAACGCAACCGGGGCACACGCCCGTCATTATTCCGCTGCCTAAAAAGTCCGCTTGTTTCAATTTTAAAAGTTTGTCGAAAATTCCGTAATTTGCTTGGATGAACTTTCTTACGGTGTTCTCCTTAGCTTCGCATTTCAAGTCGAACATATGTGCGCAAACCAAGGCTTTGGTGGTCTTAATTATGCTTTTGGGATACCGCAAACGGCTCATTATATCATCTGCTATTATCATTCCCGCTACGTCGTGACCGCGGTAACGGCCGTTTTTAAGGAAACAATACGGCTTTGCGCAGTCGTGTAAAAGCGCGGCTAAACGCACGTCGGGAGAGCTGTATTTTACGGTGTGCAAAATATGTCCGAATACGTCGTAGCGGTGAAAGTCCGCGCGCTGCGCCATATTCTTTCCCGCGGTTATTTCGGGTAAGATCATATCAAGCGCGCCTATTTTATCCAAAGTCGAAAGCCCGTTATAATGGGCGTATTCGACGTTGTAGCGGGTATCGGCAACGAGGATTCTGTCCAGCTCGTCGCGTATCCTTTCGGGGGAGATGTCGGCAAGCAAGCGGACGTTGTTCTTTGCGGCGGAGAGGGTGTTTTCTTCGATGGAAAAGCCCAGTTCCGCGCTTTGGCGGCAAAGGCGCATCAGGCGCAAACCGTCCTCGGAAAACGTGTTTTGCCGCGTCATTTCGAACTCGCGTCTTTCTAGGGATTTTAAGCCGTTTAGTGGGTCGGTTATTTCGTCTGTCAATGGGTTGTAATAGATTGCGTTTACGGTAAAATCACGGCGCAATGCGTCGGCGTTGATATCGTCCGTCCGTTTGACCGAGGCAGGGGCGTGACCCTCGGTGTAGCTGTCGGTGCGGAACGCGGTGTATTCGTATTCGCCGCTTTCGGAAATAATTTTTACCGTCATGAGCTTGGGGCTGTTCGGTTTGACTTTGTAGCCGTTGTTTTCTAAGGTTACCGTAAGTTCTTCTGGGCTTATATCGCCAGCCAAATCTATATCGTGCGGCGTAAAACCCAAAAGCGAGTCGCGCACGAAGCCGCCCACGACGTATATGGGCTTTGGCAGGAGTTTTGCGATATTCACTATGTCCGACGGTACGGCGATTTTCATTACTTAGTGTAAATTTCCTTTTTGAGTATTCCGATGTAGGGCAGGTTTCTGTATTTTTGGGCGTAGTCCAAGCCGTAGCCGACGACAAATTCGTTCGGGACGGTGAAGCCGATATAATCGCCCTCTATTTCCGCCTCGCGCCTGGACGGCTTGTCGAGTAAGGAACAGATTTTCAAATTTTTCGGGCGGCGTTCGGTAAGTATACGCTTTAAGTACGAGAGGGTATAGCCGGTGTCGATTATATCCTCGACGACTATCACGTTTTTCCCTTCGATAGGACCGGAAACGTCTTTGATTATTCTCACTTCGCCGCTTGACGTCGCGCCCGAGCCGTAGCTTGACACCGACATAAATTCCAAATTGACGTAGTTGGGCAGTTCGCGAGTCAAATCCGCGAAGAAATAACAGCTGCCTCTCAGTATGCAAATCATCGTGATATCCTCATTGCCGAAGTCGTCGATAATCTCTCGCGCGATAGCTTTAACTCTTTCGGCAATCTCTTCGCGCGTAATCAAAACTTTTTCGATGCAGTCTTTCATTTTTTAATTTTCTCCTTGATTAGGTGTATTATCGTTTTCGTGTTTTCGTCTATTTTCGCTTGCTCGGCAACTTCCAGTCCGATAATCGCAAAAACCACGTTTTTGCGGGCTAAAACGAGCAACGCGTTTTTTTCCGTTTTCGTCAATTTTTTGTCGTTTAGAAAATCGCTTAAAAGTTTGTTTTTTCCGTTTACTCTGTGAAAATAATCACCGGCGTTTTTTGTGCGGATTACGCAATTTTCGAGCTTTTTCAAATCGGCGGAAATACCCCTCGAAATTTCGTTTGCGCGCATAAAACGGTACGCGTATCCGCGGAAGGAAAATACGCCGTTTTCGTCGAATTTTCGCTCGGTGAAAATTTCGTCGGTTCGGTAAGAAAAGTATAAATCGCAGTCGCGTTTTAAAGCGGTTATCCCGAACGGCAAATCAAGCGACGAGTTATTCGGTTTGTCTTTAAGCTCCAATATGGCTTTCAGGTGAACGAACTCTATATCTTGAATTGCGCCCATTAGCTTCAACGCCTGATTGACGGAATATTTTTGAACGATAACGGGTTTGGCGAAGACGTCCTTTATCAGATAACCGAAATCCGTTTCCGTCGCGGGGATAACGAAGCTTTGCAAAAACGCGTCGGTTTCGGCGGCGTTCTCCGCAAGGCGGGCGAAGGAAGCGATGACGTCGGGGTAACGCGTTTTAATTTGCGGTAAAAGTTCGTTGCGGATAAAGTTTCTCGTAAACGCCGTGTCCTCGTTGGTTTCGTCTTCTACGTAGGGAACGGAATGGACGCGAGCGTATTCGCTTATTTCCGCGCGGGTGTATTTAAGGAGTGGACGGATAAACTTATCGCGGTCGGCGATACCTTTCAGCCCGCGAATGCCTGTGCCGCGGAATATCCGCATAAGTATCGTTTCCGCATTGTCGTCCGCGTGGTGGGCGAGGGCGATAACGTCGACTTTTTTTTCGTCGAGGAGTTTTTCGAAAAATTCGTATCGCAAAGTTCTTGCCGCGAGTTCCAAACTTATTCCGTGTTCGGCGGCGTATTCGGGCGCGTTCACTTCGGTGAAAAAATATTCTAGACCGTGGGATATGCAAAATTCTTTGACGAATAGGCTGTCGCTCTTCGAGCGGTCGCCGCGTATGCCGTGTTCGACGTTTATTACGTACGGTTTGACGCCCGCATCGATTAGCAAGCGCAAAAGCGTCATACTGTCCATGCCGCCGCTGACGGCTACGCCGATTCGCCCCGATAAAAACTCCAACTTCATAAAAAAATTATATAATTTTTTTGGAAATAAAGCAATTAAAAGCGGTAGTTAAAATACGCTAACAAAAATTAAACCGAAATCGTTTGTTTGTCTAAGCCGTCTACGCGCGAACGATACGCAAGGCGATTACCGTCATATCGTCGGTTTTTCCGCCCGAAAGGCGTATGGCGTCGTTGACCAGTGCGTCGGCGGCTGTTTGCGGGTTGAGGCAGGGAGTTTTTTTGATGAGCTCGGCGAGCTCTCCGCCGTTGAATGCGTCGGCTACGCCGTCGCTCATAAGAATGACCATACTGTCGAGTTTTAATCTTCGCCTTGCGATAACCGGCTCGCTGTCTTCGATTATGCCCATAGGCAGAGTCCCTCCGTCTATGCGTTCGCAAGCGCGGTCGGAGAATATGTAGCTTTCCCTGCCGCCTTGCTTGATAAAATCAATAGTTGCATTTTGGGTATCCACAATACAAACGTCGAGAGCGCTAAAATCCTCTTTATCGCGCAGCGCCAGCAGCCGAGCAACGTTGGAAAATACCGTTTTATGGTCGAAGCCGGCACGGTAAAAAGTTTCTATCAATTTGATAACGCGGCTTGCCGTAGCATGCGCCGACTTACCCGTGCCCATGCCGTCGGAGAGGATAAACATAATTTTATGCAGACCTATTTTTACCGCTTGCCGCGTGTCGCCGCATCGGTTTTCTTTGCCGGAAACGGATTCGCCGTAGATGACTTTATAGACGGGCGCTCGGGCAAAACGCAGGCTCGCCATGTCCGAAACGTCCCGCGCGCGGGAGTATTCGAGCATCGGGCACCCCGTCGTTTCGCTTACGATGTCGGTTATGCACGACTTGTCCACGTCGCTTTCTCTTACAACCAAAGTCACCTCGCTCTCTTCGCCGTCGCTGTAAAAACATACGTCGGTCGCGATGACGTTGGCTTGTCCGAGTTTTTCTATGAGTTTCTTTTCGGGTTCGGCGTCGAAAGTCAAATTGACGTTTACCGAACGGGCAAGGGAGTCCAGCAAAAGCGCGGTCCCGCACAGTTGGGCGATGACCATTTCTTTGCCCTGTTCTATACCGCTTTTCCGTTCTATATTTTTGTTGTATTCCTTAACTGAGTCGTTGGTGAGATTGATAAGGAAATTTAATTTTGTGCAGTTTTCGCTGAGTCCTACGCTTGCGTCCAAAAGGGTGGCTTTGCCGTTGTCAAGCGCCGCCAATACAAGACGCCTTACCGATTGCGCAATGTCACCTATCGCCGCCGAGCACCGCCTGAGTTTCGGACAAACGACGCAGGAAGTTTCGCACACGGCGCGCACTATCGATTCGGGGTTGTCTTCGGACGGGCGCTCGTTTATGAGTAGATTTTGCATATCGTTGAACGCGGAGGACAGGCTTTTGAGTTTTGACGCCAGCTCTTCGCGGTCTCGGTTTACCACCGTGCGTAACGCGAAGCGTTCTTGATACCCTTGCCGCGCCGCGAGTATCTTTTTGTAAACTTTTTGCGGAATGACCATTGCGGGAATACAGCCTACGGCGAGGGGAATGACCGCGTATAAATCCAGCTTTCCGTTGAAGAAATAGACGAACGCGCAAAAGGAAAATACGGTCGCCGCAGCGCATACGGGCGACGGCAGTTTCGAAGTTGCGTAACAGGCAAGCGATACTACGGCAACGGTTGCCAAAGGCTGCGGAGAGCCTGTGCCGAACGCCGCCCCCAGTCCCAAACACAAGCCGATGACGGTAACCGCCTTGCGCTCGAAGTTTTTCGCAAGAGTCAAAATAAGCGATACGGCGAAGTAAAAAACTTCTATATTAAAAGGCGTAAACGCCGCCGGTCCTACCGACAGCAGGCACAAAATAATGCCCAAAGCGAACTTTTCGTTGGAATTTAAGCGGTACCGCAGTCCGCGCACTAGCATAGGATAACAGCCCACGATAGCGGGATAGTGAAAAATAAGCGAAAGTATGACGCTCAGCGCCGTTATCGCAATCGAAAACGGGTCGCCGCCGGTGAACGCCATTAGCGGAATAAGCGACAAAAGCGTATAAACCGCCGTTTCGAAAACGTGGTATTTTAAGTGTTTTTTATAGTGAATAACGAAAGAAATTACGGCTAAAAAGACGGCGACGGAAGCTATTATTGCGTTTAAAATCGAGAAATTTACCCCTAAAAGCGCGCCTATAAACGTTGGCAAAATTATATAAATTTTCTCCCTGCAATAAAAAAGCGCAAATAAAAAAGCAATGCAAAAACCGTGCAAACCGAGCGTTTTTTCGGTTAGAGCAAGGAGCGCAAACAGGAAAAAATATACTATAATTTTAACGACGGTCTTTTTTATCATAGTATCCGATATAATAGCGTAATTTATGAAAAGAATTTTAAAATTTATAATCGCTTTTGGTCGAAAAAAGGTGCGTTAATAACTTTCTTTTTCAAGCGTTTAGGGGCTAATTTGCGAAGCCGCCTCTTACGACCCTGCACGCTTTAAGGGGATACCCCTTAAAAACCCACGCCGTAGAAACAACCGTCCACCGCTATA
>CAYVEU010000145.1:0-5769 GCA_964450015.1 uncultured Christensenella sp.
CGTTCGATTAAAATGCAGATCCCGTTTTGACGGCAATTTAATCTGTTGTCGCGATCGAGTACCGCGCCCCCGCCGGTAGCAATTATTACCCCTTGTTTTTTGGTAACCTCGGCGATAGTTTCCTTTTCGATTTTGCGGAAATACGCTTCTCCGTCGGTTGCGAAAATTTCGGGGATTGAGCGGTTTTCTCTCGCTACGATCATTTCGTCGGTGTCGTAAAATTCTCTATTGAGTTTTTCCGCAAGGCGTTTGCCGATAGTGGTCTTGCCCGACCCCGGCATGCCTATCAGAGTTACGTTTGCGAGCTTTCGGAGCATTTGAGCGGTGACAGACGCGACGAAATCGTCGCTGAAAACCGCGCCCGTAAAGAGTTCCGCTCCCTTTCTCGCTTGTCCGACGAGCATATTCATACCGCCTGCGCATTTTATATTTCTCTTTTCCGCTTCCAAGACGAGGCGGGTTTTTATAGGATTGTATATAGCGTCGAACACGCCTTCCAAATGCGTAAACGGCGCCAAATCCAACGGCGCAACGCCGCAATTCGGGTACATGCCGACGGGGGTAGTGTTGATGATAACTTGCGTATCCGTCAGTTCGTACACGTTTTCGTAATTGATTGCGTTTTTGCGCCCGACGACGGTTATTTTTTCCGCCTTATGCCTGCGGCACAGCGCCTGAGCGGTCTGCGACGTTCCGCCCGTACCCAAAATCAGCACTTTTCTACCCGTCAAGGTTATGCCCGCTCGGTTTATCGCGTAGTCCATTCCGGCAATATCGGTATTGTAGCCGATAAGTTTGCCGTTTTTGTTGATGACGGTATTGACCGCGCCGCATTCCGAAACCGACGCGTCCGTTTCGTCCAAATACTGCAACGACGCGAGTTTGTACGGGATAGTGACGTTTATTCCGTCGAAATCCCGTTCGCGGAAAAAGTTTTCAAGTTCGTCTTCGGCTAAGGGTTTCAATCCGTATTCGTATCCGAAAAAGGAATGAACGTAAGGGGAATGACTGTGCCCAAGCGGCATACCTATCAAAAAATAGCGCATATCTTATGCAATCTCCGCGTAACTTCCGAGGAACGTGAACTGTTCGCTCCCTAAATCCAGCTCGCTTATGAGCCCTAAAACGTCTTTGTCTTCCAGCTGTCCCTCGAAATCGAAGTAGAACATAAACTCGAAACTCGTGTTCGCGATAGGTCTGGATTCCAGCTTGGTGAGGTTAAGTCCGAGAGTGGTAAATTTGTTGAGCGTTCTGTTGAGCGCTCCCGACTCGTGCGGCAGCGACATCATTATGCTTATGCGGTTTGCGCCGTTAAAGACTTTCAGCGACTTGCTTATGCAAATAAACCGCGTAAAATTATTGTCGGCGTTTTGCACGTTGCTCTCCAAAATCGACAAGCCGTAAAGTTCCGCGCAGTCGCGGCTGGCTATGCAAGCGGCGTGTCCGTCGGAAGCGGCTACCATTTGCGCGGCTACGGCGGTGTTGCTGCAAACCGTAACTTTGACCGACTTAGGTAGGGAGTTGATGAGAGCCGAGCACTGGTTGAGCGCTTGTTCGTGGCTGAAAATTTCGGTTATCGCCTCGCGATTGACTCCCGTCTTCGTCAGCAGGTGGTGGTTAATTCTCATTTTAATGCTTCTGACGATATAAAATTTATGTTTTTTCATGAGGTCGTAAACCGCGTTCACGCTTCCGACCGCGCTGTTTTCTATCGGCAGTACGCCGTATTCGCAAAGACCCTTTTCCACGGCTTGAAAAACGCCTTCGAAAGTCTTGAAGTAGGTAATGTCGGGGATTTTAAAGAGTTTTTCCGCGGCAATTCCGGAATACGCTCCGTCCACGCCCTGACACGCAACGCTGCCGAAAGTGGGGAAGCTTTCACGGCTCTCGCCCAGCGCCGCCTTTAACGTTTCGGTAAGTTCGGTCGTCGGGGTAAGAATTTTTCTCTGATACGCACGGCTGGTTTCCATAACTGCGTCGAAAATTTGTTTGATATACAGCTTCATCTCGGCGGGTGCGTCCTTAGTCACTCTCGAAATTATCTTTTTCTCGCGGTCCGCGTCCGTCAAAGCGATATTGCCGTTTTTCTTTGCCTCGCCTATTTTTTTGACGACGTCCATTCTCTCCGCATAAAGAGCGGCAATTTTATCGTCGATTGCGTCAATTTCATTGCGGTATTGATCTAACATCTTTAAATCTCCTTATTTATATTTTGATATAATAAACCGTGCAAAAAGTCGTATTCATCGCGTGATACGGACTACGCTCGGTTCGCCCCTCGGTTACATACGACTCGGTATGCGCCCGTCGGTGCTTACCGACTGTTGCCCGTCTGCCGCGCGACTCCGACTTTTACATACAGGGTTATTTAAGCGGTATTCATCGCGTGATACGGACTACGCTCGTTTCGCCCCTCGGTAATTATATTAGTTTATTTTCTATCATTTCGTCAAGCAAAACGAGGCTGACCGCGCTCTCGACCGCCGCTACCGCGCGGGGCAAAAACGCAACGTCGTGCCGTCCGCGTATCGTAAGGACGGTGTTCTCCATGGTTTCCAAATTGACGGTTTTTTGCTCGTCGGCTATCGACGGCGTGGGTCGGAACGCTACGCGCAACGTAAGCGGCATGCCGTTGGATATTCCTCCGTTTATACCACCCGAATTGTTCGTCGTCGTCACAACCTTTCCGTCCTTAATTTCAAACGGGTCGTTCGCCGTCTTTCCCGTACGCGAAGCTATCGCCTTTCCGAGCCCGCTTTCCACGCTCTTTACCGCGGGTATACCGAATAGAGAAAACGCAAGTCTTCCTTCCAGTCCGTCCGATAAAACTCCGCCTAAACCTATGGGTAAATTGTACGCGATACACTCGATAATTCCGCCTGCCGAGTCCTTGTTTAGGGCTATTTCATTCAATCTCTTTTCTACGCTTCCTATTTTTTCAGCGTCGGTAATGGGAAAAGCGTAGTCGTGACATTCTTTCACTGATTGCGGGTTAGGGATACCGTTATCATAAGTGGAGCACTCCAAACCCGCAATTTCCGAAATATACGCAAGTACTTCTATTCCTTTTTGCGCAAGCAGCTGTTTAGCTATCCCGCCCGCAATACAAAGAGGCGCGGTCATTCTTCCCGAGAACGCGCCGCCGCCCGACGGGGCTGCGCCGTATTTTTTGACGGCGACGAAATCGGCGTGAGAAGGGCGGGGAGTGACCGAATAGCCGTAGTCCGAAGGACGGGTATTTTCGTTGTTTATTTTAGCGCGTATCTCTCCGCAAATTAAGCCGTTTTCTATTCCGCTTTCGAAAATAATTTCGTCCTTTTCCCGTCGTGGAGTGGAATAGGCGTACTTGCCGCTTTTACGCCTGTCCAAAAATTTTTGGACTTCGCCTACGTCTATTTTCAGTCCTGCGGGCAGTCCGCTCAAAGCCATAGACAGTCCGGCTTCGTGGCTACCGCCGCCGATAGTGAGGCGGATATTGTTAAAAGGCGTTGCCATCGCGTTTACCTCCCAAAAATTTAAAATCTTCGAAAAAGTGCGGGTAGGACTTTTTGACCCCCGCAACGTCGTCCAAATTGCCGCCGCATTTCGTCGCTAAAATTGTCGCCGCCATTATCATTCGGTGGTCGGCGCGGCAAACGAAGTTCGGGCAGTCGCGTTTTATGTCGGCTTTACCGTTTATTATAATGGCGTCATTTTCGTAACGGCAGTCCGTACCGACCGCGCGGAGCATATCCAACGTCGCTTGCATGCGGTCGCACTCTTTTATTCTCAACCTGTCCGCGCCTCTTAGGACCGTTTCGCCGTTTGCAAACGCCGCCGCGACGGATAGGATGGGCATTAGGTCGGGACAGTCCGAACAGTCCGCTTCGCACCCCGTAAGAATTGACGGCAGGGCGGTCACGGAGTCGCCGTCGAGCACGAATTTTGCGTTCATCTTTTTGAGAACGTCGATTACGGCGCGGTCGCCTTGCACGGAAGACGCGTTCAGTCCGCAGACGGTTATCGGCGTATCTCCAATCGCTCCGGCAACGAGCCAAAACGCGGAATTGGACCAGTCGCCCTCGACCGCTATTTTTTCGGGCGAGCGCAGTTTTGTCGGGCTCGTCACGGTAAACCCGTCTTCGGTCGCGGTTACCTTTACCCCGAACTTTTTCATTACGTCCAAAGTGATATTTATATAGCTTCCGCTTACCCGCTTGCCGGTTACTTTGAGTCGCTTGGTTCCGCCCAGCGCCGCCATGGCGAGCAAGGTACCCGTGACGAATTGCGAACTTGCGCTTCCGTCGACTTCGAATTCGTCTCCGCAAAGTTTTCCGCTTGAAGTAAAGGGGAGTTTGTCGCCGCTGTAACTTACGCCCGCCGCGCTCAACGCGCCGAGCAGTTCGCCTATCGGTCTTTCGGGCAGCCGTCCGCGCCCTACGAAACTCGCCTCGATACCGAGCGCCGCCGCGACGGGAAGCATAAATCTAAACGTCGAGCCGCATTCCGCGCAATCCAAAACGGCGGACTTTGCAAAGCCTTTCGGGGGGACTATCAAACGCCCCTCGGGCAAATCCACGACCGTTACGCCGCACGCTTGCAAACATTCGGTCGTCGCAACTATATCTTCGGAATCGAACAGTCCCGTTACCAAAGTAGGCTTATCGCAAAGAGCGGCGCAGATTAAAATCCTATGCGCGTAAGTCTTTGCGGGAACGGCGGCAATCCGACCGCTGAGCGAGCTCTTTAAGACGGTTGTTTTCATTCGAGGAACTCCTTGATTTTGTCGATAGGTACGGGCGTAATGCGGCAGTCGCCTATGCCGTGCACCGTAATAAAGTCGACGTTTCCTCCGTCGGTCTTTTTGTCTACTTTAATATTGTCTATCAGGTCGGATACGGGAAACGGGTTTTCGGGAACGCCGTATTTATCCAGTAAGTTTACGATTCTTGTATAATCTTTTTCGGCTAAAAACCCTTGCTTGAAACAGGCGCGGGCAATTACTCTCAGTCCGACGCTTACGCATACGCCGTGTGTGATTTTCAGTTCGCTTTGCCGTTCTATCGAGTGTCCGACGGTGTGTCCCAAATTTAAAAGTTTTCGGATAGAACTCTCGTTTTCGTCCGCTTCGACTATGCGCTTTTTCGAGCCGATACACGCGTCTACGAAACTTTCGCAATTTTCGTTTTCTATGCCGTTTTCCATTTTTTCAAACAGTTCTTCGCCTTCCAAAAGCGCGTATTTCAAGCCCTCGCCGATGCCGTCGCGAACGTATTCCGCCGGTAGCGTTTTCAGGGTATCGAGGTCGAAAATCACCGCTTGCGGCGGATAAATTCTGCCGACCAAATTTTTGCCGTAGCTTAAATTTACGGCGGTTTTTCCGCCGACAGAGCTGTCTATTCCCGCAAGCAAAGTTGTCGGAACTTGGACGTATGGGATACCGCGCATATAAATAGAGGATACGAAACCCGCCAAATCCCCAACGACGCCGCCGCCCAGTGCAATTACGCAATCCTTTCTCGTAAAGTTGTTTTCGGCAAGATAGTTTGTGATTGATTCGACGTTTTCAAAAGACTTCGAACTTTCCCCCGAGGGTACCGCATAACGGTAGCAGTTTTCAAGTTGAGAAGCGACTTTTTCAAGATACAGTTTTTCGACGGTATCGTCGGTTATTATCATGATCCGCCTGTGCGAAAAATCGGCGGGAAGGTATTTTTTTATATCGTCCAAAAGTCCGCGTCCGACGAAAATTTTATAGGTATTCGTTGAAGTTTTTACGGTCGTTTCCAT
>CAYVEU010000146.1:0-5703 GCA_964450015.1 uncultured Christensenella sp.
GCAAAACGCAATATTAAATGCATACAGTAATTTGGAGTCTCTCAGGGAAGAAAAGGGTGACAAAGCCGTTCTGCTTTCCGACAAACTGCATGATCATCTGCGGGAACATTATAAGGGACGACGCGAATATGATAGGCATAACGCCGCCCGAATTTACCTTTATGGGGATATGGGTGGACTGTCCGCCGTACATCTTGTTGCCCTTGATTTGCTTAGCGTACTGTACGGGAATTCTTCTTTCCGACAAATCGACGAAAACGATAAGTCCGAATAAAAGGATAACCAATAATATAAAGCCAAGCAAGAACCATATACCGGTCAAGTCGCCGTCTTTTACCTGCGAAGGTATCGTGGAGAATATCGCCGTTCCGAGCGAGCTACCGAGCGAGCTGACGATACCTACGAAAATTATAAGCGACGTGCCGTTGCCTATTCCGTATTCGGTAATTCTCTCACCCAACCACATAACCATCGCGCTGCCGCCCGTAAGGATGATTACTATACATATCATAGTGAACACCTTGCTGACGCCGTCTGTCGCGCCGAAAACGCCGACGATGCTGTTTTTCCAGCTGAATACGACGCCTATGGCTTGTATGATACCGAGAAGAATCGCAAGATAACGCGTGTATTGGTTTATCTTTTTGCGACCTTCTTCTCCTTCCTTCGACAGTCTTTCCAGCTTCGGAATGATTAAGGTCAATAGCTGCATGATAATAAAGGAGTTGATGAACGGAACTATTCCCAATGCGAATATCGTACCGTTCTCCAACGAGCCGCCCGTGATCATGCCAAGCATTGCCATAAAATCGTTCGACGCAGCCTGTCCGAAAGTGTCGGAAAGGTTAATGCCGGGAATAGGCACGAAGCACCCTACTCTGTAAATAAGGAGAATTCCCAGAGTAAGGAGCATCTTTTTGCGTATTTCCGGCGATAAGAATGCGTTCTTTATAGTTTGAAGCATTATAGAACCTCTACTTTACCGCCTGCTGCTTCTATCTTTTTAACGGCGGCTTCGGTGAATTTACTTGCTTGTACTGTTAGGCTCTTGGTCAGCTCTCCGTCGCCAAGTACTTTAAGTCCGTATTCTTCTATCTTGGAAAGAATACCCATGTCTTTAAGAACTTGCACGTTGACGACTGCACCGTTTTCAAACCTCTCTTCCAACGTCTTGATATTGACTATGGAATATACCTTTTTGAACTGTGCGTTCTTGAAGCCGCGCTTCGGAAGTCTACGAGTCAAAGGCATCGTGCCGCCCTCGAATCCTGGTCTAACGCCGCCTCCGCTACGCGCCCACTGTCCCTTGTGACCTTTGCCGGACGTCTTACCTAAGCCCGAACCGATACCTCTGCCGAGGCGTTTGGACTTCGTTACCGCTCCCGGAGCCGGTGCTAATGTATGTAACTTCATATCAAACCTCCTATTGAACGTCTTCGACCTTAACGAGATGGCTAACCTTAGTTATCATACCGCGAATACAAGCGTTGTCTTCGTGTACGACGGACTGTCCAATCTTTTTAAGACCGAGAGCTTTGACGGTAGCCTGTTGCTTGACTACGCGACCTATCGTCGATTTTACCAACGTAACTTTAATTTGTGCCATTGTAAACCTCCTAATCCGCGAGCTGTTCTACGGATATTCCGCGAGCGTCGGCAACCTGTGCGGCAGTGCGCAACGCAGCAAGTCCGTTTATCGTCGCCTTTACGCAGTTTATGGGATTGTTGCTGCCGATGGACTTGGTACGGATGTTTTGAATACCCGTTACTTCCAAAACCGCTCTGACGGGACCGCCCGCGATAACGCCGGTACCTTCTTGCGCAGGCATAAGTCTTACCTTGCCGCGTCCGTAGACGCCCTCGATAGCGTGGGGAATAGTGCTGCCGACCGTCGATATGGTAATCATATTCTTGGTGGCTGCCTTTATCGCCTTCTCGATAGCCTCGGGCACTTCCTTAGCCTTGCCCAATCCGCATCCTACTCTGTCCTTGCCGTCTCCGACAACGACCAACGCCGCAAAGCGCATATTGCGTCCGCCCTTAACAACCTTGGTAACACGGTTGATAGATACGGTCTTTTTGATTAAATCGTCTTTCGGCTCTCTGTTGAATTTCTCGTTTCTTGCCATACCTTCCTCCTAAAATTCCAATCCGCCTTCTCTGGCGCCGTCGGCCAAAGCCGCTACGCGTCCGGTGTAGAGGTATCCGCCTCTATCGAATACGACAGCGCTAATGCCCTTTTCCTTTGCCCTCTCGGCGACAATCTTGCCGACGACCTTTGCCGCGTCTACCTTGTTCATTTCCTTGACCTTAGCCGCGATCTCTTTTTCCACCGTGGACGCGCTGACAAGCGTGTTGCCGTTGCCGTTTAAGGCGGAATCGTCGATTATCTGAGCGTAAATATGGTTAAGCGACCTATATACGTTCAAACGAGGATGGGTTGCCGTACCGTTCAATTTAAAACGCATACGGTCGTGTCTTGCTTTTCTTATCTTGTTCTTATTAACCTTGCTAATCATAACGCGCTCCTTTATTTACCTGCCGTCTTTCCTTCCTTGCGGATAATGGTTTCATCCTTGTAACGGATACCGTATCCGTGGTAAGGTTCGGGTTTCCTGATAGCCTTGATATTTGCGGCGGTCTGTCCGACCAAAACCTTATCTATTCCCTTTACGCTTATTTCCGTTATGGACGGGCAGGTAAAGGTGATGCCTTGCGGAGCCGCGACGTTGACAGGATGGGAATATCCCACGTTCAGGACCAAATCCTTGCCGGTAACCTGCGCCTTATAACCTACGCCCGCGATAACGAGAACTTTTTCGAATCCTTTGCTTACGCCTTCTACCATATTGGCTATCAGCGCTCTGTAAAGTCCGTGAGCCGCTTTCGTCTCTTTCATCTCGTTGTTGCGCGTAACTTCGACGTGGTCGCCGTTTACTTTAACGTTAATATCTTTGTTCTCGATAGCCTGCGTAAGCGTTCCGAGCTTGCCGGTGACGGTAACTACTCCGTCGGCAAAACTGACTTTTACTCCATCGACTATCTTTATAGGTAATCTTCCTATTCTGGACATAATAACCTCCTTACCAAACGTAGGCGAGAACTTCGCCGCCCGCGCCCAAAGCGCGCGCTTTCTTGTCGGTCATAATGCCTTTCGACGTGGATATTATCGCGATACCCAAACCGTTAAGAACCTTGGGAAGTTCGTCCTTCTTTGCGTAAATTCTCAATCCGGGACGGGAAATTCTTCTGAGCCCCGTGATTACTTTTGCATTGTTTGCGCCGTATTTCAAAGCGATCTCGATATTGTCTTGAACGCCGTTTTCGTCTTTTATAACGGTCGCGCTCTTTATATAGCCCTCTTCCACCAAAATATCGGCAATAGCCATTTTTACGTTGGACGAAGGAACGATTACGGTTTCATGCCTTGCGGTCAATCCGTTTCTAATGCGGGTAAGCATATCCGCGATAGGGTCTGTCATAGCCATATTATTACCTCCTTCTTACCAGCTGGCTTTCTTTACTCCGGGGATTTGCCCTTTATAGGCAAGTTCACGGAAGCAAATTCTGCATATGCCGTATTTTTTCAAGACAGCGTGGGGTCTTCCGCAAATAGCGCATCTCGTGTACTCTCTGGTGGAAAACTTTTGCTTTCTTTGTTGTTTGTTAATCATTGCTTTCTTAGCCATTGTTACCTCCTACTTCGCAAAGGGCATTCCGAGCTTAGCAAGCAGCTCCTTAGCCTCTTCGTCGGTGTTCGCCGTAGTGACGAAGCAAATATCGAAACCGCGAACTTTTTCTATTTGGTCGTATGAAATTTCGGGGAATATCAGCTGCTCTTTGATACCGAGCGCGTAATTTCCTCTACCGTCGAAGCTGTCCGCGGGCACGCCCTTGAAGTCGCGAACTCTGGGAAGCGCGATGCTGACGAGCTTGTCGAAAAAGTCCCACATTCTCATGCCTCTCAAAGTAACCTTTGCGCCGACTACCATGTTTTGACGAACTTTGAAGTTTGCGACGGATTTCTTCGCTTTGGCTTCAACCGGCTTTTGTCCGGAAATCTTTTCAAGTTCGCTTATAGCTATTTGCATGGATTTCGCGTTGTCCTTAATGTCGCCCAAACGCATATTGAGAACGATCTTTTCAAGCTTCGGGACCTGCATAACGTTCTTATATCCAAAGGTCTTTATTAAAGCGGGCACAACTTCCTCGCCGTAACGAACCTTCACTCTGTTTACGTATTTCTCTGCCATCGTAAGCCTCCTATTACTTTGTTTCCGTCGTGTCGGGCGCAATGCCTACTGCGGCTTCAACCGACGGTTCGACAGCGGTGCTTACCTTCTCGGCTTCAACCTTTTTGGTGCGCTTCCTTACGGTAGCTTTCGCTTTCTTCTCTTCTTTGACTTTCTTCGTTTCGAGAACCGCTCCGCACTTGCACATACGAACTTTCTTGCCGTCTACTACCGCGTGCTTTACACGGGTGGGCTTACCGCAGCTTGCGCATATCGGCATAACGTTGGACGCGTCTACGGTCTTGGGCATAGTGATGATGCCGCTTTTGTCGGAAGCCTTTCTTGCTTTAACCGCCTTTTTGACCTGACCTACGTCTTTGCCCTCGACGGTCACTCTGCCGCTTTCGGTGTCGACCGCAACTATTTGCGCGGTCTTACCCTTGTCGCTTCCTGCGATAATTTTAACGTAATCGCCCTTTTTTACACTTAACTTCATCTGTTACCTCCTATAAAACCTCGGGAGCAAGGGAGATAATCTTCATATAGTCTTTATCTCTCAGCTCTCTGGCTATCGGCCCGAAAATACGGGTGCCGCGGGGTTGTTTTTGGTTATCGATGATAACTGCGGCGTTGTCGTCGAACTTGATGTGACTTCCGTCGGCTCTCATGATTCCCTTGTGGGTTCTGACGATGACAGCCTTGACTACGTCGCCTTTCTTAACGGTGCCGTTGGGGGACGCCGTCTTTACGCTTGCGACTATTACGTCGCCTATGTTGCCGCTTCTTACGTAAGACCCGCCAAGGACTCTTATGCACATAATCTCCTTAGCACCGGAGTTATCGGCAACTTTCAATCTGGATTGTGGTTGTATCATTTTCCGACCTCCTTATTTAGCCTTTTCTATAATCTCGACCAGTCTCCAACATTTGTCTTTGGAAATGGGTCTGGTTTCCGCAATCTGAACCTTATCGCCTATACCGCATTGATTGAGTTCGTCATGCGCCTTGAATTTCTTCGTGCGAGTGATGTACTTTTTATAGAGAGGATGCTTGACCTTTCTCACAACGGCTACGACTATCGTCTTATCCATCTTGTCGCTTACCACCACGCCTATTCTCGTCTTTCTGAGATTTCTTTCCATCGTTCAATCCTCCTATTTCTTCCCGCTCTTCTTCGCTTTCTTTGCGGGTTCCTCGGTGATACCGAGTTCGCGTTGACGAATTACGGTCTTGACTTTGGCAATGTTTTTCTTGCACTCGTTGATGCTCGCGGTGTTCGTGAGCTGCTTCGTAGCGTGCTTAAAGCGGAGATTGAATAATTCTGCCTTCAATTCGTTTAACTTATTGGTGAGCTCTTCGTTGCTCATTTCAAAAAACTTAATCGCTTTCATTATTATTCCTCACCCTCCGTTACTTCTACTAAGTCCTCTTTCTTGGCAAACTTGCATTTAATCGGCAGTTTGTTAGCCGC
>CAYVEU010000147.1:0-5666 GCA_964450015.1 uncultured Christensenella sp.
CATTCAAAGTCCGTGGTTTTATCATCCGGTACAATTCTTGCTCGACTACCCGATAGCGTTCGGCGCAATCGGACTTGCGGGCGTGCTGCACGAAAATAAGATTTGGGAAAACGTTAAAATATTGCAATTTATCGTCGGTGCCGTCGGCGCGGTTATCATAAGATATTTTGCCCACGTCGTAAGCGGTATATTCGTATTCGGCTCTGGCGATCCCAATTACGGTGCGGTTGCTTGGAGTTTTCTCTATAATTCTTTCGCATTTGCGGATATGGCTATCGCAATCGTCGCGGGCAGTGCGCTGTTTGCTTCGAAATCGTTCACAAAGATTTTGAATAGAACCACAGAATAACGACGCCGGTGCTATCGCCGATATTTAAAAACGGCTGTCTACAAAGACAGCCGTTTTTCGTTATCTTCCCGTTGAAACTAAATAACGTAATCGTCACTTTTAGCTTTCGCCGCATTGAGTTCAGCGCGCTTTTGCTCGTAACCGTCACGACCGAGCAACGCATAAGTGGCGTTCTTGCCCTCTTCTACACCGGGTTGATTGAACGTATCGATATTGAGCAAAGCTCCGGTGTACGCGGTTTGAAGCATAAAGAACATCATAAGCTGTCCGAGAGTAAATTCGTTCACCTCGGGAATCATTATACGATTGTTCAATCTGCCCGAACGCGTAAGCGCATACTCGGTTGCGTTCATTTCCGCGGTAATAAGCTCGTTCATCGTGTGCCCACATAAAAAGTTTACGGCAGGTATATCGGCGCAACCGTCGGATATGGTTACGGTTTTTCTATATCTGTCAACGCCTATAAGGGTTATTACCTTGTCAAACGGACCTTCGGTGTATAATTGAACTTGACTGTGTTGATCGGTAACCCCCAATGCTTTAACGGGAGTTTGCCCGACGTTTACCTTTTTGCCGTTTAAGTCTACGGCTTTTCCCAAACTTTCTCCCCAAAGTTGCGCATACCAATCCGCCATAAGTTTCAGTCCGTCCGCATACGGCATCATTACGGAAATATTGCACCCTTTCTTCATTGCAATATATTGAAGCAGTGCCGCCATGAGCGCGGGATTCTTTTTCGCGTTGTCGCTCGAACATTTTTTATCCATAAAAGCCGCGCCTTGCAATAAAACTTTGATATTAATACCCAAAACGGCAGCAGGCAATAAACCAACGGGACACAATTCGCTGAATCGACCTCCGACTCCGTCGGGAATATAGAAAGTTTTGAGACTTTCGGCTTGTGCTATCTTTATAAGATTGCCCTTCGTTTCGGACGTAGTCGCTATTATATGGTCTTTTGCTTCATCGCCTAATTCGCGCTTTAATATATCCATAATAATAAGATACTGGCTCATCGTTTCGCTTGTCGAACCACTCTTCGTGATAACGTTAAACATAGTCCTTTTCACGTCGATAACGTCAAGCAACGCTGCCATCCTCTCGGGATCTACGTTGTCCTCTACGTAAAATTTAGGAGCTTTTCTCTTGCTTTTCGGCAATTCGTTGTGGTGTAAATGGCAAAGCGCTTGAAAAACAGCCATCGGGCCCAAAGCCGATCCGCCTATTCCCAAGACAACAAAGCTGTCAAAATTTTTCCTAACCGCTTTTGCCGTCGCGATAATATCGTCAACAACCTCTTTTTGGTTATAGGCAAGTTCGGTCCAGCCCATCATGTTTTGTCCTCTGCCTGCTTTAACTGCCGCAAAAGCTTTTTTGACTTCCGACGTGTGCGACTTGATTTCTTTATCCGTTATACCCTTGTCGCCTACGTAATCGGACATCATATTATTGTAATCAAAGCGTATCGCCTCTTTCATAACTGCCATTTTAAAATCCTCCGTTGTTTTTTGCTTTATACAGACACTCGTTGAGAAAATCATAGCTTTCTCTCAACTCGTCGTAATTATCGTAATTATTTGCATAAACCTCTATTAAAGCCGCGCCTTCATAACCGTTATCGAGTAGTTTTCGGAACAGTTTCACAAAATCGAACGTACCTTTTCCGGGCATTGCCAGTTTTCCGTTATCGTCGTAATCGCATAGATGCACGTTACACAATCTGTCTCCCATACAGTCGACGTATTCGTAAACGTCAATCCCAGACAAATACGCTTGTTTTATATCAAGACAAGTTTTAACTTCGGTATATTTCTTTAAATTTTCAAAATATTCGGGCGTATTAAAATAAGTCCAATGGACGTTTTCGTAGCAAAGCTGAGTCGTGCCGCCGCTTTCTTTATATAAAAGTTCATACAACTCCTGTACGCGCTTACCGAGTTTCTCGTAATTATGAACGTACGGCAATTTTTTGAATTTTCCCGGTCCGTGAAAAGTATAATACGACGCACCCAATCTTTGCGCCCCGTGCGCCACCTGTAAATATATATCCTCGCAATCTTTCCGCGTTCTTTCCATCGGGTTAAAAAGCTCGGGTTCAAACTGCTGATTGAGAGTATGTACAGAATAAATCCTCGTATTACCCTTTACTTCCATTAGTAAATCGATAAATTCCGACTTATATTCGAAAAAAGTGCTTAAAAACACTTCGCATACGGGAATATCCAATTTATGTAAAACTTCAAAAGAGGCCTCCGTCTTCTCTTTTGAAAAGAGGGAGGCCGTACTCATTCCTATTTCCATCTCAATACTCCGGCTCGATCAAACCGTAATCTCCGTCGTTTCTCTTATAAAGCACGCTTACTTTGTTATTATCGCCGTTTACGAAAATGTAGAAATTATGATTCAAAAGTTCCATTTCTTCTACCGCATTATCGACTGTTGTCACAGAAATATCGAATTTTTTCACCTTGACAACCTTTGCCGACTTCGTTTCAATATCCTTCTCGGTTTCTTCGTAAATAGTCGGAGTGTCAAAAGCCGTCTTTTTAATTTTAGCCCCGAGCCTGTCGCGGTGCTTGATGATTTGACGTTCGAGTTTAGGCAAAATAACGTCGATGGTTTCATTCATTTTATCGCAAATAGCCGAGCTTCTTACGCTTAAATTGCCCGCATCGACGGTAACTTCCATAGAAAATGAATTGCCGACGGTCGCCATTTTAACCTTTGCCGTAGCTTCGGAATTGAAATACTTATCAAATCTTGCAAGTTTCTTTTCAATGATGTTTTTCAAGTCCTCATTCAAACGATAACTCTTAGATAAAATTTCGATACGCATAAACTTAACCTCCTGCATTTGTAAATTTAGGCTGTCCGTGAAACATATTCACGTTGACAACGGTATTTCTTAAATCGTTGCGGATAATATCGTCGCTGAGTTTATCTTCCAATGCCGTTTCTACGACTCTTTTCAGCGGACGCGCTCCGTACTGCTCGTCGTAGGATATATCGGTAAGATATTCCAAAACGTCATCGGTCACGTTAAGTTCGATATTTCGTTCCGCCCTCAAAACGTCTCCTACCCTTTCAATTAATAAATACGCTATCGACTTTATATTTTCCTTATTAAGTTTATTAAATACAATAATATTATCTATGCGATTGATAAATTCGGGGCGCATTGCCCTTTTTAATGCTTCAAACTGAACGTTTTTTTCCTCGTCTTTACTTTTTTCCGAGTCCATCGCACCGAACCCAACCGCTTTTCTTGACTTTAATTCCTCCGTGCCGAGATTGCTTGTCATGATAATTATCGTGTTTTTAAAGTCGACTGTTCTCCCTTTACTGTCCGTCAATCGCCCGTCATCCAACACCTGCAACAGCATATTGAAAACTTCTTCATGCGCTTTTTCGATTTCGTCCAGCAAAATAACCGAATACGGTTTGCGCCTGACCGCTTCGGTGAGATATCCTCCCTCGTCGTATCCTACGTACCCGGGCGGCGCGCCTATCAGTCGAGATGAGGAATTCTTTTCCATGTATTCGCTCATATCCAACCTAATCAGTGCGCTTTCTTCGCCGAATAGAAATTCGCTTAGCGCTTTTGCCGTTTCCGTCTTTCCTACGCCAGTCGGGCCCAAAAATATAAACGAACCGACGGGTCTTGTCGGATCTTTCAATCCCGAGCGCGAGCGCCTTATTGCTTTTGCAATAGCCTTTAAAGCTTCGTCCTGCCCAACAACTCTTTCCGCAAGAGCTTTTTCCATATTGATAAGCCTCTCGCTCTCCGTTTCCGTCAAATTTTGCAGCGGTATACCGGTCATTTCTACAATTACGTCTTGAATGTCGGACTTATTCAATTGGTTGTCCTGCCCACCGCCGTACAAATTACGTTTCTTACTGCAAGCCTCGTCTAAAATATCTATGGCTTTATCGGGCAAAAATCTATCGCTTATATACCTTGCCGACAATTCCGCCGCAGCTCGCAGCGCTTCGTCGCTTATTGTAAGATTGTGGTGACTTTCGAATTTTTCTTTTAAGCCTTTTAATATGCTGACGGTAGCCGGTACCGTCGTTTCTTCTACGTTTACCGTCATAAAACGCCTTTCAAGTGCCGTATCCTTTTCTATATACTTGCGATACTCGGATATAGTCGTTGCGCCAATTGTACTTAGCGTTCCGCTCGCCAAAACGGGCTTTAATATATTGCCGATGTTAAGTCCGCCCTCTGAGCTTCCCGCGGTAACTATCGTGTGCATTTCATCTATAAAAAGTATAACGTCCTTACCTTGTATTAATGATAGAACATTTTTAATTTTATCTTCCAGTTCCCCTCTATAACGAGTTCCGGATACCAAACTGTTGACATTAAGACTGAATATGCTTTTCGCCTTTAAAAAGTCCGGCACTTGTCCGTCGACTATTCTTTGTGCCAATCCTTCTACTACTGCTGTTTTGCCGACGCCCGGTTCGCCCACGATTATCGGATTATTTTTATTCCGTCTGGACAGTATTTGAATAACTCTGTTTATTTCCTTGTCACGCCCGAAAACAGGGTCCAAGTGCCCATTGCGGGCTCTCATAGTCAAGTCTACGCCGTTTTCCAGCAAGCGAGGATCCAAGGTAGAAGATTCGTTCCGGTCGGGAATTTCGACTGACTTTTCCACATCCTCGCGCACGTCTTCCTTTTCATTATTGTATTCCCGTCCTATACGGTTGTACGTCATACCGCTAACTATGGATAAAACGGTGGAATAGTCTATTCCGTGTCTTGTCAATACTTTGCCCGCCAAACAAGTTTTATGAAAACTGACGGATAATAAAACGTGTTGGGTATCGATATATTCATATCCCGCGTTTTTTGCGTACAGCGCCGCGTATTCCAAAATCTTTTTCAGCATAGGACTTGGTAACGCGGGCTGTTGCGGTTGGCTCATCACGCTTATAAGATAGCTTTGGGCAACTTCGGAAGTAAATCCGAGTCTGGTTAATATTTCATACGAATAACTGTTTTCAATACTTGCTAATGCCACTAAAACGTGCATACTGTCGATTAAGCTTCCCGTATGAGAAGCGAAGGTCTCGGCTAAACCCAAGACCTTCTTAACGTCGTTAGTTAAATCCCTCATTCTCCCCCTTAAACGTTAAATCGTGTTTAACGTTTCTTTTAAATATTTTCTTAACCCCGCGTTAATTTCCTT
Organism: uncultured Christensenella sp.; assembly: GCA_964450015.1. Classification (GTDB taxonomy): domain Bacteria; phylum Bacillota; class Clostridia; order Christensenellales; family DTU072; genus CAG-1782. The sequence continues at coordinate 5,548 of CAYVEU010000147.1, forward strand.
GTTCCTCAAAGCAAATTCGATATTTGCTATAATATAGCCGAGCTTATCACCTATATCGTAACGTCTTCCGTCGAACGTATAAGCATAAACAGGCATATCCTCAGACATCATTTCTATTG
>CAYVEU010000148.1:0-5639 GCA_964450015.1 uncultured Christensenella sp.
GTTGCATAATCGGTGCGGAATCGTCGTCAAAGAAATTATCCGGACTAATGGGCGCGGCGCTTCTTCCGCTACCTGTTGCACGCGCGGTAGATTGTTTATCATCGAATCCCGTCGCGACAATTGTAACGATAGCCTCGTTTTTCAGATTGGAATCAAAACCCAAACCTTGAATAATGTTTGCGTCGGGCGCAACAACCTTAGACAATAGATCAAGCCCCTCTTGCACCATCGACGCCGCCATATTAAGGTCACCGGTTACGCTGACTATTACTTGCTTAGCGCCGCTTATATTGGAATCCAACAAAGGCGACATCGCCGCAGAGCGTAACGCCTCTATAACTCTATTTTCGCCTTTTGCACGACCTACACCGATATGCGCGGTGCCTTTATTTCTAACTACCGTTTCCAAATCGGCAAAATCGACGTTAATAAGCGTATGCTTAACTACTATATCAGTTATACCAACTATACAATTATGTAAAACGTCGTCCGCTATTTGCAAGACTTTGAGCATCGGCGTGTTTTTCGGGGCAAAACTAAGCGCCTTTTCGTTGGGAACTACGACCACAACGTCGCACTCGTCTTTTAATTTTGCGATACCCTCTTCGGCGGCTCTCATTCTGACCTGACCTTCGCTTATTCTGGGTTTTGTAACGACCGCAATCGTCAATATTCCCATTTCCTTTGCGATAGACGCAACTACCGGCGCGCCGCCCGTGCCTGTGCCACCGCCCATTCCTGCGGTAATAAATAAAAGATTAGTGCCGTCGAGCATCGATCTTATTTCATCGCTGGCCTCTATCGCCGCCTGTTCTCCCATTTCGGGTTTACCCCCAACGCCCAAACCGTGAGTACATTTCACGCCTAATGTTATGCGCTTTACAACGTTTCCGACCGTTCCGACATCGCGCAACGCCGCAGTGTCGGTATTTGCGGCCACCAATTCTACGCCACCGACTTGCGCAAGCGCCAAACGCTTAATTGCATTACAACCGCCGCCGCCTACACCGACTATTTTGATTTTAACCGAGTTAAACTCGTCGTCAATGTTGTTAGACATAAGTTCGTCATCATTTCCGCTATTGTATCCGAATTCCATTTCATCCTCCTTTTATTGTTCTCCCTATCATAAAAAATATTGGTTTTTAAAGATTTTCCGCCAGTGCCGCGACAATAAAATTCTCGCAACCCTCAGCGTTTATTACGTCCGACGTAAGCAGTTCAACGTTGGATTTAGTATGCATTTCCTCCATTAAAACTTCTTTTATCCCACGCAAATTACACAGCTTCGAACCGGTAACGAAAACGGGATAGTCCTCTTTTGTCATATCGGAAACCGCGCCTTTTATTGCTACGCCCAGAGGTTCCATCGTTTGCAAAATTGCAAAGTTGACGTCCTTGACCGCGTACGATTTCCCACCGAGATAGTAATTTTGCGTCTCATCGTTCTCGAAATCTATATATAAGTTGGCGTGGCTCAATAATCTTTTGGCAACGATTTCACTACATTTTACAGATTGCGCTATTGCCGTCGCAACTTCGCCCTCACCGTAACAAAACGAACACGTTTTAAGCGGCGCGCGCCCCTTTACAACTCCGATGTCGATATGTCCGTCTGCAATAAAAATTATAATCCTATCTTCGTTGCCGCCCAAAGATTTCTCCGCATAAAAACCCGTCGACGCAATAAACGACGTGTATTCGAAAACACGCCCCATTCTTTTTGCGCAGTTGTCAAACAGTTCCTTAACGGCAAGGTTTAGGCACCCAACCGATATTTTTCCTTTTAGCATAAACGACTTCTCACCCAAGGGTTCAAGCGTTTCCGCACTTATTGCCGTTTCGTAAAAAACCGCCGTTTTTTCTACGGGCTCGTAACCGAACACGCTCCCTTCGCAACTGTCGAGGAGCGCCTCAACGTCCTTTTTCTTGACTGTTCCGTCATCGGTTGCGACCTCTTTATATTCAACGTCGTATTTGAAGAATATCCCCGGAATTACTACTTTGGTTATTCGGTCGATCTTGCCGAACTGTTTCTCGCAAGTCGCAAACAAATTTTGGATTTTACCGAAAACGTCCTCGGGATTTTTAAAGCCGTATTCGGAAAAACCGCTGTAATCTATAATTTTTTCACCGAAATATACTTCTTGTCCGTTTCTACTCTCATAAAGAACAAGTTTTATAAATCCGTATTCTATGATCAACGCCGAAGACAGTTTTGGCATAATTCCTCTTATATGCTAAATATTATTTATATTATATTATACTGAAAGACAATTGTCAACACTATGTAATGCTTCTAAAATGGTATTAGAGCCGACAAAATTATTGTATTTTTAAAATTGCTCCGTAACGGTCGATAGCACTTAACTGCAAATAATCGTTAAACAAAATTTGCGTTTCTTCCGCTACGTTCTCTGCATAAACGCTCATCATTGCGCCTGTTTCTCTGAAAATAACGTTCATATATCCGTCGTCGGAAAACGATATTGACGAAATTAAATACGGGAGAGCTTCTTCTTCCAGCGACGTGGCAAGCAACGCACTGACTAACGCGCGCAACTGGTTACATTCTTTGACATCGAACGTTTCGTATACGCCAAATCCTCTTACGTCTATAAGCGTAAGAGTTATATCCTCTTCGGCTTGCACCGTTCCACGCTGAAAATCTTTGTCAGTAGGAACAAACCTGTCTACGCCGTCGTTAGTATATACCCTTATTTTGAAAATAGGCAAACGCTCTTTGACGTAGATAACTATTTTGTTGGGAAATTTTCTCTCGATTTGCGTAACCTCTATCGAATTATCGGGATATGCCGAAGCTATGTTCTTTTTCAACTCGGTTTCTTGCACGTTAAAGATATTATTACGCCCACTCAGCCCCGTTGCTTTTAAAACTCCGGCTTCATCTGCCAATCCGGTTTTGTTATAAAAGACAACGCTGACGTGGCGTACGGTAAACATTTGCCCGCACGCTACTATCAACGCGATTATAATAACGCTTATAGCTATTACGACGTATTTCTTTTTCATTCTCTCCGTATATCCGCTCCCAGTTTTGACAGGGTCTTTTCCATATCTTCATAACCGCGGTCTATGTGGTGCACGTCCTCGACTATCGTAGTCCCATGCGCAGCAAGCCCCGCTATAACCAATGCGGCTCCGCCCCGCAAATCCTGCGCATACACCTGTGTCCCGGTAAGTCTAGGCACGCCTTTTATTACCGCCGTCCTTCCGTTCGTTATTACGTCCGCGCCCATTTTACGAAGTTCGGAAACGTGACGAAAACGGTTTTCGAAAATATTTTCGGTCAGTACGCACGTTCCCGCACTCACGGTCTGCAAAGCCATCATAGGAGCTTGCAAATCGGTGGGGAATCCAGGATGCGGTTGCGTGCTTATTTGCGTAACCGCAATGGGACGCTTAATTGCCCTTATATGTATATTATCACTATTTTGGGTAATAATGCAAGAAGTTTTTGCGAGTTTTGATAATAATGCTCTCATATCCCCCTGTTTCGCCCCGCAAAGGACGACGTCACCACCGGTTATTGCCGCCGCTATGGCGTACGTTCCCGCCGCAATTCTATCCGGCATTGCTTCATATTCCGTACCGTTTAAATGCTCTACGCCTACTATTTTTACGGTAGATGTGCCAGCTCCGCTTACTTTTGCGCCCATTTTATTGAGGAATCTTTGCAAATCGACTATTTCGGGCTCGCATGCTGCATTGTGTATGATCGTTACACCGTCTCCAAGTACCGACACGAGTATTAAATTTTCCGTTGCGCCAACACTCGGATAGTCTAAATTTACTTCTCCGCCTTGAATTTCCGTCGCGTCGCAATAAATATAACCTGCTGATTCCTCTATTTTTACGTTTAAATCTCTAAGTCCTTTTATATGTATATCTATCGGTCGCAGTCCTATATCGCATCCACCTGGGTACGCGACACGCGCATATTTTTGCCTTCCCAAAACCGAACCGAGTAAAAATATTGAGCTTCTGAGTTCTTTTGCAAGCTCCGTCGGTATATCGTATGAATTTATACTCGACGCGTCGATCGTCACGGATTTATCCGCCCTGTCTACTGCTATGCCCAAATTTTCCAAAATTTTTATCATATTGTTAACGTCCGCCAAGTGCGGTACGTTGTTTATTTTAACTTCCTCATCGGTCAATACGGCTGCCGCAAATAAAGGCAAAATGGTATTCTTTGCCCCTTGAATTTGCACCTCCCCAAACAGCCTATTTCCGCCGTTTATTATAAATTTTCCCATTATTCCCCCTAAATCCCAGCGTTTGACGGCTCTTACATGGGAATATATTCCTGCAAAAACCTTATCACTACATCTTATGGCAACTCCTTTTCGTTGGTTACAGAGGCGATATTGTATAAAAGTCCGGATACGAACATAAAAGTAACTAAACTCGTTCCACCTGCGCTTACGTACGGAAGCGGCACGCCCGTAGGCGGAATAGACCCAGTCACCACCGCCATATTTATGATAGTTTGCAAAGCAATGATACTTACCAAGCCAGCAGCCAGCAACGAATGATATTTGCATTTCGAATTCATAGCCGTCCGTATACCGACTACGATAAGCGTAGCGAAAATCAGTATCACACCTATGCACCCGAACAGCCCCGTTTCTTCCCCAATTACCGAAAAAATAAAATCCGACTCGGCAAAGGGCAAAAATAAATATTTTTGTCTACTGGCAAACAACCCTACTCCAAACAAACCGCCGCTCCCAAGCGCATAATAAGATTGAATAAGCTGATACCCTTCGTTTTTGGGATTTGCCCATGGGTCTATAAACGCGAACAGTCTTTTTACGCGGTAAGGCTCCAACAGTATAAGCAACGGTACAGCCACTGCTATTGCTACAATAAGCATAATAAACCACTTTCTTTGCGATCCGGCAACGTAAATAAGTATGACAAGTGCCATGCCCACGCACATAGTGATGCTCATATTCGGTTCAAGCATTATAAGAATACACATACTCATTCCGCACAGTAGCGGTATTATCATTGCCTTTAAGCTTACAGGCGGGTGGTCGGTCATATACGCAGCCAAAAATATCATAAGTCCGAATTTAGACAATTCCGACGGCTGTATCGTAGTAAACCCCAAATTGAGCCATCGAGTGGCGCCGTAACTCTCCACGCCCAATCCGGGGATAAAAACCAACGCAAGCAACAAAATCGACCCGCCGTATATAATCCATGCAAACTTTTTGAGCCAATCGAGCTTTAATTTGGCGCCGAATATCATAAGGACAATGCCGCCGATAAACGCCAACCCTTGCTTTTTAACGTAGTAAAACGCGTCGCCGAAGTCCTTTTCGGCAGAATAGCAACTTGCGGAATAAATAAAAATTATTCCTACTATTCCTAACAACAGCGTAGCTATGAGAATAAGGTGTCGTTCCCTGAATTTAAACTTTAATCGCATACACAATCTCTTTGAATTTTTCTCCCCTGTCAGCATAACTTTTGTAACGGTCGAAACTGGCGCAGCAGGGGCTCAACAAAACGTTGTCAACTCCGTCCTTTTTCGAAAGATACTCTACGCACGAGCGCAAATCGGGAAACGTTTCCGCGTCGGGAAACCCCATTTTCATTGCCGAATT
>CAYVEU010000149.1:0-5572 GCA_964450015.1 uncultured Christensenella sp.
AAAGAGAGGACGGAATTTTCATATCCTTTTGCTCGGCAGCCATACGGCGTATGATTTCTTCGTTGTCGTAGGTACTGTCGTGACAGGGCACGGAACACTGCAACAATCCGTAGTCGCCTTGCGTGTAGAAAAGCCGATTTTTGTCAAACCCTGCCTTTTGAAAACAATGGTCGACGTTAGTCGTAATTACAAAATAGTCGGTGTCCTTTACGAGCTCGTAAAGCTCGTTATATACAGGTTTAGGCGCGTCTTGATAGCGATTTATAAGAATATACCTAGACCAATACGCCCAGTGCTCTTCGGGGGTGGAATAGGGATAAAAACCTCCCGAGTACATATCGTGAAAATGATATTTTTCCTCGAAATCGTGGAAGTTTTCATTAAACCGCTTACCCGAATAGGTGAAGCCTGCCGACGTGGAAAGTCCGGCACCGGCACCGATAATTACGGCTTCGGCATCCGTAAGCGCAGCTTTTAATAAATTAATTTGTTTTGAGAAGTCTTGCATAGATTTCATAATCGTAATCCTTGAATACGTTGAAAATTACTTTGATTTTGCTTTGGGTTTGTATTTTGTATTCTTTGACCGTATTGATGGCAATTTGCGCAGCCCGCTCGTTGGGAAAACGAAATTCGCCGGTGGAAATGCAGCAAAAAGCCAAACTTGCCAAACCGTTTTTATCGGAAAGGGACAGACACGCGCGGTAGCAGTCGGCAAGAAGTATTTCGTGTCGTTCGGAAAGCTTGCCGTAAACTATCGGACCGACCGTGTGCAAAACGTGTTTGCACGGTAGGTTGTATGCATTGGTGATTTTCGCGTGTCCGGTCGGTTCTTCCCGTCCTTGCGCTCTCATAATTTCAAAACATTCTTGCCGCAACTGTACGCCGGCAAAAGTATGAATGGCGTTGTCGATACAAGAGTGATTAGGAGCAAAACAACCGAGCATTTGCGAGTTTGCGGCGTTGACTATTCCGTCGCATCTCAGTGTTGTAATATCACCTTGCCACAGATATATACCGGGAAGAGTCGGCGAGAGGTCGTCAATATCCGTAATACCTTTCAGCCTTAATTGTTCTTGCAAATATTCGTCCTGAATTTTCAAAAACTCTTTGCTTGTTTCCAAAGGCATACGCACGTTTACGAGCGCACGGAAAAATATAGGCTTTTCGCTATCGCTGATAATAGGGACGCTTTCGCCACGCTCGGCACAAAGTATTTCAATTAAACGGTCTAACTTATCCATAATTTACTCAATGATTTTGCTTCTATACGCATTTATAGGTTTGGCGTGCGGTTGTTCACCGTCGATATAACCGAGTATTACGAAACAGCGGGCGATATAGTTTTCGGGTACGCCCCAGTCTTTTAGAAGGGCAGTGCCGTCATCGCTGTCGAACGTTTCTTCGCCGCGGGCAATAATACAGGACGATATACCGAGCTCGGTTGCTTGCAATACCATATTCTCGGCGGCGCAAAAAGCGTCGGGGATACTGTATAAAAAGTTCTTTTGCGCGAATACGATACACACGGACGGCGCATTGTAAAAACCGCTTTTGATTTTCGGATTATCGATTACGCTCGGTTGTTCTTTCGACACGTAAGAGCCCTCTAACCGTCCGCGGTCAAAATGGGCAAGGTTGAGTTTGCCGACGACTTCCGTAAGTTCTTTGTTGTGAATACCTACGATAACCGTTCCTTGTCTGCCGCCGGCGTTAGGAGCGCACAGGCCGGCTTCTATTATCTTTTCCAAATAGTCTTTGGGTATTTGTTCGTCCGTATATTTACGGATAGAACGGCGTTTTTTGATAATATCTAATAATTCCATATTTATACCTCCTTCCAGCATTGCGGGTCGGCGTCGTACATATTGTGAGTGTAGCCGTAAGTCACAGACGGACATCCTCGGCAAACGCCTTTAAGCTCGCATTTATTGCATTTTGTGAATTTTTCGTATTGCCTGTAAGCGTTCATATTGTCGCTGTTCCAAACGTCGTGCAAGCTGTTTTCATTTATATTTCCGACATTGCTCTCCATACGGCGACAGGCGTAAATATCTCCGTTAGGTAATATTGTAACATGATTTCTTCCGCAGTTGCAACCGTCCGTAATTTTATCGCAAGCGGGTAGCTTTAATAAGCCTTTCTCATATAGAAACAGACTCCACAAATGGTCCTTTAACTGAAACGTAGTCTTCGAATTTTTGTGTTGTTCGTATTTTTCCCAACAAGCCTCCAAAAATTCTCTGTATTCAAGCGGGGGAATATGAACGTTCTTGTCGTATGCTTTATCCGTACTTGTAGGGCAATATCTGCCTACGGCGTACACGTCGACGCCAAGTTCGTCTACAAGGTCTATAAGAGAGGGGATCTCGTTAAAATTTGTCTTCGATACCGTACTCATTACGGCGCACCACATTCCGGAACGCTTAATCGTTTTTATTGCTTCGAGAGTAGCCCTGAAAGAGCCTTTTTTGCGGAATGTATCATGCGTTTGTTCCAAACCGTCCAAAGACAGTTGGTATTTTACGCAGCCGCAATCTTTCATACGTTTGCAAACTTCGTCGGTCAAATGGAAAGGATTGCCCATAATACAAAAGCGGGTACCGTCTGACTTGAACCAGTTAAGCAATTCCCAAAAGTTAGGGTGTAAAATAGGATCGCCGCCCGTAAGATAAACGTATGGCGTTCTTCCTATGTGCGAGCAAAACTCCTTTATTTGCGCGTAAGTTCTTTTCAGCTCGTCAAACGGCGTAGTAACAAGGCACGGGTGTCCTTCCGAAAAAATATAGCAATGCTTACAGCGTTGGTCGCATACGTCGGTAATATGCCATTGCAAAGCGAAGTAGGGTTTCATAATTTTACCTCAATAAATTCAAAATATGCCTTCCGCAATACGCTTACGGAAGGCACGTTCTTCGGATTATATATCCGAAGTTCCGCAAGCAGGTGCGGGGTCTTTTGCTCCGCAAGCGGGCGCAGGGTCTTTCGCACCGCAAGCGGGTGCGGGATCTTTTGCTCCGCAAGCCGAGCCAACAAATTCATTTGCCGTCATACTCTATGTACCTCCTTACAGATTATCAATCTTTCGATTGACTATATTAATATATCAAAATAAATTAATCCTGTCTCAAACGTTACAAATCTATTAGTCGGTAATAAAAAAGTAACCGTATTACTTTCTTTTTGAAACTAACGTTATTTTTATATTGCAATGTTTAATTTTGTATGCTATTATATAATAAAAAGGAGTTAAAACTATGTTGACGAAAGACGAATAACCCGAGTGTCCGGTGGCAACGACAGTACAGCTAATAGGTAATAAGTGGAAAATGCTCATTATTCGCAACTTGCTTGCCGCGCCGCAACGTTTTACCGAAATGCGAAAAACGATTCCCATAAGCCAAAAGGTTTTGACGGATAATTTGCGTGCTCTCGAAAACGACGGACTTATAGTCCGCGAAGTCTTTGCCGAAGTTCCGCCGCGCGTTGTGTATTCGCTGTCCGATTTGGGGAATTCACTTCGCCCCATATGGAACGCAATGGAAGCTTGGGGAACCGAATATAAGAGTAATTTATAAGCGGCAAATTTTTATCGATTTTATAATATACGGGACTTGTAAAAATTAGTCTCGTTTTTTTTACAAATATACTTGACAAGGCATACTGTGTAATGTATAGTATTATGTGATGAGAGGTATTGCTTGGACGCGCAGTTAAAGAAGGGATTATTAGAAGCTTGCGTGCTTGCCGATTTGGCACGGCACGACAGCTACGGGTACCTATTACTTAGGGATTTGGCACCGATAGTGGAAATATCGGAGAGTACCCTTTATCCCATTTTGCGTAGATTGGAGAAGAATACCTGTCTTATAACTTACAGTAAGGAATTTGACGGTAGACTTAGGAAATACTATTCTATAACGCCGACGGGCAGGACCAGGTTAAGGGAATTTCGCGAGAGTATTTCCGAACTTGCAAAAATTTACGACTTTATTTTCGGGAGGAATTAAAGGTGAATAAGAGAGAATTTTTACAGTATCTCAGGAGAAATTTAAGACGGTATTCTGGCGAGGAAGCAGAAAATGTCGTCAACTATTACGACGAGCTTATCAGTGAAAAAATAAGAGATGGAATGAGTGAGAGAGAGGCGGTCACGTCCCTTGGCGATAAGAGGGAAATAGTAAAGAATTTGACTTCAACAATGGACGCCGACGGCGTAAATAAAGATACGCGCAACGGGGGTGTAACTGCGGGCGCGGTGGCATTTGGAGTTATCGCTTCTCCGCTGTTATTTCCGCTTGGAATTTTATTCTTCGTTCTCGTTTTCGTAATTTTTACGGTGTGGATATCTTTGGTCGTGGCGTTCGGCGCGGCTGCAATAGGCGGGCTCATTGCGGTTTTTGCCAACTGGTTTTCCTTTACCGGCATTGCTTCTGCGTTAATTCAGACGGGTGCTGGACTTATCATATTCGTGGTAGGCGGATGCATTTGCGGAGCGTTGGCTTATTACGGCTATAAATTCGTTAAAAGTTTGGTTATCAGATTGCGCGACGCGCTTCTTAGAAGGAAATAGGAGGTTAAAATGAAAAAGTTAGCTATTATTATGGGCATTATTTTGGGAGTAGGGATATTGCTTGTAGGCATCGGAATTATTGTAGTCGTAGCCAATCCCGATAAATTCGGTGGTGTTTCCGAAGGGGAAATCGAAGAAAAGTTTCTTGTCGAAGAACAGGAAGTAACGGCGTTTGTTTTGGACGTGGGTGCCGATGCCGTTCAACTTTTGCCGTCCGAGGATGGGAAATTGTCCATAGAGTACTACGAAAGCAAAAGGCGCTACTGGGAATATTCATATTCGAACGGCAAGGCTGTTTTTAAGCAAAAGCAAAAAGGTTGGTTTTGGGGTATAGACATAAATAAGCGTCCTACTATTAAAATTTATTTACCCGAAACGGTTAACGAAACGTTGGATATAGACATTGGCTCCGGCTCTTTGTCGAGCAATATAAACCTAAAAGTAAACGAATTGAAGGTAGACGTCGGAAGCGGCGCGCTAAGTATAGTCAATATCGAAGCCACACATTGCGACATAGACGTATCAAGCGGCGCAATAAAATTTTCCAATATTATTGTCGACACTATGGTTGTGGACGTTTCGAGTGGCGTTACCAATTTAGATCACTGTACAGTTGAGACCATAGATATAGACGTATCCAGCGGAACGTTAAAAATAGACAGTCTTGCGGCAAATACAGTAACCGCGTCGTTGTCTTCGGGGAGTATGAAAATAGGAATGAACGGGTTTTTCGACGAATATAGAGTGCAGGGCAAGGCGAGCAGCGGTAAGATAACTGTAAACAGAGGCAGTGAAAAAGTAGCTTCGGGCGACGATATATATTGCGGCGGCGGCGACAAGCTTATATCCGTATCGATAAGTAGCGGCTCTGCGACGGTGAATTTTGCCGGATAAATCAATTTTAATCAAAGTTTAAAATAATTAAATACATGCGGCTGTCTTGCAAAAGGCAGTCGTTTTTTGTAAAAAATCGGCGAATTAGTGAATTGACATTACTAT